>CAMOQM010000112.1 GCA_946622925.1 uncultured Caryophanales bacterium
CTTTTATCTACTGCTTCTTAGATGGATCTAATATGACGTAACTGTCTTTGTCTTCATCTAAGGTTATTTCTAGATAAGGACGATGTTCTTGTAAGTAACACCTCACGTCGCTTAAGGACCGGAAGAAGGTGCTACGCGATATGCCTAGATGGCTCATGATGTCGTCTTTGGAAAATGATCCTTTTTCTTGGAGAGAAAACACCATTTCCAAGACTACGCTTACTCGTTGGTTTGAGATATTTCTGCCTCCTACTTTTTTGGAAGCAGGCCTGCTGGTTTGGAATTTACCAAGTTCGAACGACATCATTATTAGTATAGGCTTATGCAGTATCAAACAATGGGACTGCAAATCGCAGGAAAATTCTTTGATTCATTCGATGGCAGCGACTAAAATTTTATTATGGAAAAGGGACGTATTTCCAAATATGTAAGCGAGAAAAGAAAGCAACGTGGCTTAACCCAAAAGGATTTAGCCGAGCTTCTTTTCTATACGCCTCAGGCTTTATCGCGGTTTGAAGCCTTAGATAGTGCCTTTCCCTTATCCCAAGCTGACGCTTTATGTAAGGCTCTTGATTGTAGCTTAGACGATATCTTTCTTAGGAAGCTAGATGATACCCATTATGAGCCGTTACCTTTTGAGATAGATGAACTAGGTGGCTTGTTAAGTGATATCCGTAAAAGGAAGCAGATTAGCCAAGACGATATTGCTTCTTCTTGTAATGTAAGCACCCGGAGTCTTCGTAATTATGAAACTGGCAAAGGCAATATATCGTTACAGTTCTTAGATGCGTTTTGCTCGGCTGCTAAGTTATTGCCTTCTGAGCTTCCTACTAAGGAAGAAGAACCTGCGCCTGTTACTATTCAACCCGAGCCTAAGAGGCGCCTATGGATTCCTGCCGTTTCCATCCTCTCCTTGTTAGGCGTAGTGGTGGCCCTAGTATTAACCTTTATCTTGGTGCCTAAGAATAATCAGGTTTCCCCTGGGGTGCAGAATAGTGCCTCAACCATAAGCGAGATTAAATCCTCAACCGGGAAATATGGTTTACCTATTGAAAGAGGAATGCCTAATTTCTTAGAAATCCAATGCGATCGGCATTACTTTTACTCAATTGGGGATACCATCATGCTGAACTTTGTCGACCCTTATGACCCTAACCCGATAACCCTTAACAACGACCAAAGCTACATCATAACTTTATCCGACGAATATAGCTCGGGTATGGTCATCGACTATACGATGATCTCCCAAAGACAGGTGGCCATTACTTTGAAGGCCGCTAGGAACGGGCAGGGAAGCTTCATTAATCTATTCGTTGGTAACGATTGGTATTATTCGTTAGGCTTCTTCTATTATCGGTCTATTGACCCCGTATATATCCCTTCCGATACCGGGCATCTTTATCCCATTAATGGGGGCCAGGTATTAAGCGATTCCAAGGGAGAAGTTGATTTAAGGGTCGCCACCAACCAATCGGTGGCTTTTGAAGGGGTGGCGACCAATAATGGGTCTAAGGTTAATTTCGATAGCAATAATAAACCTATATATTCCTTTGCTCCTGGTGGATTAGAGGTTACTAGGATTGAATCCCATGACTATAAATGCGTCATCGAATATAACCATATAAAAGTACCTAAGGAAATAGAGATAGATAATGTCTTGGTTTTAGGTTGGTTAAAGGTCGCGGATAGCCAAGGGGAATATTGGTATTTCTTAGATCCGTTGGTTATTAGGGTGGTTAGGTGATTCTTAACCCAGTTTTAACGAACTCTTAGCCTCCAATTAATCCATTTTTATTTGGGGAAGACGCTATGGCGTTCGAAGGCATTGGCTGATTGAGGGTTTTCCGTTGATGGGCGATATAATGGCCAAACCGTACTTCTTGCATATCAAAACAGTCGAAATATATATGCAAAATGTTCATGACTTTGGTTTTAAAAGA
This sequence comes from uncultured Caryophanales bacterium, assembly GCA_946622925.1. Taxonomy (GTDB): domain Bacteria; phylum Bacillota_I; class Bacilli_A; order RFN20; family CAG-826; genus Alloenteromonas. The sequence continues at coordinate 1,941 of CAMOQM010000112.1, forward strand.
AACTGGAATCCGCCGTTTATCCAACAATCGACTTTTTGATCGCGTAGATGGCGTTAGAATAATTCGCGTTAGTCTTGATGGCGAAGGATATATACCTAAGGGGTGGTTCTTTTTCTAGTTCTACCCTTATGCATTTGCCTTCTTTGATTGAATGCTCCGCGATTTCATAAGGGATAAAGGATAAACCGAAATTACCTTCCACAAGAGGCATGATATTAGAACTATTATCTAGTTCATAGGTGGGCATGAGCTTGACCCCTTCTTGAGATAAGAAGTTATCGATATGTTCCCTAAACTGCATATTCTTGTTTAGTAATATAAAAGGATATTTGGCTAGGTCTTTAATCGCGACTTTACCCGTGAATTCCTTTTCCATGGATTTAGGGGCCACGACGATATCGTGGAGCTCTTGGATGGTTACTACCTCAATCCCTTCGCCTAGTGCGAATGGAGTGGTGATAAGAGCAAAATCAACCTTCCCATCCCGAACCATCTCCAGCAATTGTTTGGATGAACCGGTATATAGACGGAAGTTGATGTCGGGGAATTGCCGTTTGATATTATCGAGGCGCCTAAATAGATAAACATATAAAGCCGTAGTGGTGGTGCCAACATGGACCACATTGCCATAGATGGCGGTCTTATTGGCGATATCGTGTTCTAATCTTTCTAGTTCAGCGAAAGGTTGTTTGATTAGTTCGTATAGATGCAGCCCTTCCTTAGATAAAGCCACCCCGCCTTTGGAACGGTGGAATAGTTTGGTCCCATATTCGGTTTCAAGGTTAGCGATGATGCGACTAACGGCTGGCTGGGTAAGGAATAATTCCTTAGCGGCTTTGGAGATATTGCCGTGTTTGGCCACGACATAAAATGTCTGCATATAGGTGTAGTTCATATGATGATTATACCAAAAACTTATGGAAGTATACCAAACTATGAGATTTTAATATGAAATGAAAGCGCTATCATAGGGGTGAAAAGAGACACAAAGCCATGAAGAAACTCATTTCGCTATTGCTCTTCCCCACCTCAATGTTGCTTTTTTCGTGCTCAGGACAATCCGCTTCTTCTTCGGGTTACGATGGCCGCGAATATGATATCTCCGTTAATGGGGATGGCTCATTAAAGGCCAAAAGCGTGGCTTCGGGAGTTAGTTATTCCCTTAAGATAAGCGGACAAGGCAAAGGCAAAGATTACCAAAGCAAGAACCTCGTTCCTTGGAATCCGATTGCCAAACGCATCAATAAAGTCGAAATCGAATCCGGAATAACCCATATCGGGGATTATTACTTCAATTCGATTAATCTAGATTACGTTATCTTGCCCTCTACCGTTACTTCCATCGGGGAACATTCCTTTGGAGAAGGGACGAAGGTCTTCTCTTATGGGGCCGAATTAGAGAATAGCCCCTCTTACGTCTACTATTACCGCGAATCCAAGCCCGCATCTAAAGGCAATTACTTCTATATGGATGGAGATACCCCGCGCATCTACACCTATACCACCCCCAACCTATTATTCATTGGTAATTCCTTCACCTATCGTCCCGGCACGGAAGAAGATGCTTATGTCCCCAAGTATTTCAAAGCGATCGCCGCTAACCTAGGCCAAGAGACCAATATCGACTATGTGGTTAAAGGCAGCCATACCTTAACTAAGTTCGCCAACGAAAACGATGAGATGGGCGCGATCGTCGATAGCAAACTAAAGACCAAGAAATACGATTACATCATCTTACAAGAGCAATCCACAGCCCCCATCAATAGCTATAACTCCTATACCACCGCGGTGGCCGCGTTAAAGAAGAAGATCGCCGCCACCCAGAATAAAGACTGC
>CAMOQM010000113.1 GCA_946622925.1 uncultured Caryophanales bacterium
GCTTTTCCTCGCGGCCGAAGGAATCCAGGATGGAATCACCTTCGAAGGCAAGGTCTGGATCGATGAGAAGTACGTCCCGGTCTGGAAGTCCGCGAAGGCCAGGAACGCGGACGGCGACGCGATGCGCGGGCTTTCCAGGAACCAGATCTGCGTCTGCACGGCGGCTACAAAAGGGAGGAGCTTCAGGGATGGCTCAACCTATTCGCGTTCTGGTACAACACCCCGGGACCGCGATGGAAAAGGCGATTAAGTTCATAGAGATGGCCGTGAAAAAGAGGAAGATGCTGCGTTATCGGGCATGGGGGGTCAAAGAAAAAGCACGATGAGGACTGACATCAGCATCCCTCACGTGCAAATTAGAGTTTTTTCTTTTTATTCTTAAGGAAGGTCGGTAGTAAGGCCAATGAGCCAAAGCCCAAAGAACCAACCACCCAAGCTAGAACCGACAGTTTGGAATAAGGCGTCTCGTAACGAAGTTCATATGTATAAACGTCATTAACCCCTTCGGTTATAGAGCCTTTGGCCACAAAGCCAACCAAGCCTCCGTCAAGTTTTAAGGTCTGTAATGGCATGGCTTTGCCATTTGGTCCTTTAACGGTTCCGCCCCACCCCTTGTCATAGCCTAAGGAGGTCACGACGATCCTATCTTTGGCATAGTTGGTGGAGAAGGTGAAAGTATTAACTCCCCTCACAACGTTATTGAGCTTGTTTTCTTGCATGTAGGCGTAGGTGTCCATGATTTCGCCATACTCTTTCTTAACGTAATAGAAGTCGCTAGGCGAAACCCCAATCTTGTCGTTTCCGCCAGGATAGCAGAAGACGATATATTTGACCCTGCCTCTGGCATATAAGCCGAAGACGGATTTAGAAGAATTCCAGAATGATTTAGTCACCGAATCGATGAGCGGATGGTCGAAGGCCAAAACGGCATTTTCCTCGGTGAGGTTACCGTCTTCGTCGAATTTATCCCCAATCGCATAAACTCTCGGACCGATTTCCTTAGAGGTGTAATAATGGAATTCGAAATAGGCGCCGCGGGGGTCGGTATTTAGATAATCATCGCTAGAGAAGACCACTTTGCCAGTATCGGGAACGACATCGACGGTGGAAGCGATGGTTTGCATGCTCTTTTGGGCGGCTGGATCTAAGAAATAGGCCAAACCTTGGCTTTCATAAGGCGAGCCCTTAGAAGGAATCAACAAATCCCCGGACCGCACGCCGGTTTCATAATAGGCGGCGTTAAATCCGTTGGTCCGGTATTTCCTAGAAAAATCGCTATAACGGGTACCATAATTTTGATTAAGTTCTTTGTCCGAGACGGCGGGAGGGACTTCGGTTTTAATATCAAAACCTTCGATAGCAATCCCGTCTTCGATCATCGCCCCGAAAAGTTGGACTTCTTCGTTTCTAATGATTTCCCGGAAGGCCTCGACCCCATAACGGTTATGGAAGAAATTGGTTTCATAATAACTATCTTTCTTCCTTCCGATGTAATAGAGGCTATCGTCATTAACCGCATACCCTAAATCCGGCAAATAGTCATAACCGACTTTATAGACCCTATAACGCTTGTTATCTAAGTTGGTCTTTATTTCGGTGGAACCAAAAGGAACGTTGGGCTCGAAGAAATAGGAATTGCCGTCGACATCGGTATAGCCGGAATAACGGTTTTCGACGATGTTATAACGGTAAGCCATGTTCATATCCGCCCCGAAGCGTTTATGGCGGTAAGCTCCGCTCCAATTGGGGTTATAAATCTTAACTCCACCATAGGTGGTTGAAGTGGTTCCGGCGTTTTTCATCTGATTGTTATAGGCAAAATCATCCACGTCGAAGTTCATTAAGGAATGGAAGGCGATGGCCGAATTATAAGGGCCAAGGGTATTGACGTAAGAAGAGCCGCCCGCCAAATCGTTATGGACGCGGAAGAAACCCTTATCTTGATCGTTTATGGATTGGCTAAGCGAAGTGACGGCGTTTAGGTTATTTAGTCCGCCGGCAAAACCGTTTTGATAAGACCAGATGCCATTCCAGGCATAGGTTAAGTTGCCCATTAAGACCACTTCGAAACCAAGCACACCGAATAATGCTTTCGGCAACCATTTCTTGCGGTAACCTAAGCAAAGCAAGGTTCCTTCAATAAAAATGATGCCAAGTTGATAATACAAATACCAAGCGGCAAAGACCGAATCGTGGACTTCACTGGCGGTTTTGTATTCGCTTTGCCAATAAGTGGTGCCATGGATGTTATAAATAGACGCACTAAAGGTCACGCCCTTAAGGGTGGCATCGGTTACATAATAGGTAATGATGGTCCCAACTAGCACCAAGATAGAGGCGGCTAATGGGAATAATTTAGAGCCTTCGTCTTGCTTATCAAAGCCCCAGCACCCATAGGCGATGATGGTGGGAACCAAAATGATGAACCATCTGCCATAGCCATTTCCCGAGAAAGCATAGAAAAGGAAGTAAGCCAAATTGGTGAAGCAAAGATAGGTGCAACCTAAGACGGCTAAGATATGGCTCCATTTCCTTAATCTAAGGGATTGTAGCAAAGCCATGACGAAGAAAATAACGATAGGCGTGTAGCAGAATAATGAGGCGGTCCACGCATCATACCCCGAATCCGCCAAAGGGAGGCGGGTAAATCCACCGGTGGGGAAGAAGAAGGAAATAAGCCCCATTAATTCGCGGCCCGGATTATCCCCGACTTCTTCGAATATCAAAGCAAAGAAAGACGCCACATCGTGTTGCTTAAGGGAATCCTTAATCGCGTTAAGATAAGCCGAGCCAATGGAGGAGGCGCGCCCCGATAAGGCCGACTCGCGGATAGAAGGAATCCAGGTGAAGGCGCATAAACATAAGCCAAGGGCAAAGCCGGCGACGCCTAGCCCAATTACTTTCCAACTATCTTTAGCGCTCCTTTGTTTAATCGAAGTGAAGAAGCGCCACAAAGCGTAGATTACACCCCAAATGCAAACCACGACCAAATAGAAGAAGGAGGTTATACCTTCTAGGAATAAACCCCAAATAAGGATGCCGACCTCCCTTTCCCGAATGACCTTTTCTATACCCCAAAGGATCATAGGGACATAAACGGTCGCGGTTAAAACGTTGGGGAAGCCCGACATAAAGGTGGCAAAGCCGGAGAAAGCATAGGCCAAAGCCCCGATTCTCGCCGTCCATTCTTTGCAACCCAGATATTTGAGATAGCATCTCATCAATAAGGCCGAGACGGTGAATCTGGCAAAAGTAAGTATCGCGTAAGCCTGAGGGATCACCGAACGCGGGAACAAAATCAAAGCCACCACGAAAGGATCGAACAACCCATAGTAGCTTCCCGAGCCGATGTTATCCGTGCCTAGGAAAACGCCCCCATCATATAAAGGGAAATGCCCGGTTCTAAAGAAAAGCTGCCAAGCATCGTAATAATCGTAAGCAAAAGGCAAAAACTGCCAGGTATAGTCCCAATTCAATAAGCCGGTGAAGTTATTGAAGAAAAGGCAATAACCCATCCAAAGCATGGACAAAACGAAAAGAAAGACGCCGAAATAAAAGACGCTTCCGGGGTTAAGCAAAAACGGGGCGTATTTCTTTATAAACGCCTTAACCCCTTTATTTGGCTTGACTGCTTCTTGGTTCTCCACTAGTTATTCTCTTCGGTTCCGGGTAAACCCACCACATCGGTCACCGGCACGGAGAAGGCGATACCCATGCCTTTGG
>CAMOQM010000114.1 GCA_946622925.1 uncultured Caryophanales bacterium
TTATAGATGGGGATCCTACTATTGGTAAGCTTGCCGCTTTCGATGGCCCTAATCGGATCTTCGTCCACTTCCAAACCTTGGATATGGACACGCGGGGTCATGACCATGGAAGCTTCGGTATCCTTAAATTCGAGGGAACGGGTTAATAGTTCGCTTTGATCCTCGTCGATGATGCCTTCTTGTTCGATGACGTCGACCATGGCCTGAAGCTCTTCTTCGGTTTTGATGTCGTCGTCTTCTTCCATCAAAGTGATGACGGGCTTAGATAACTTCCTAACGATGAAGGAAGCCACTTTGGTAAAGGGATAGAAGATTATGGAGAAGACCTTAATGGGACCCACGAAAGCCATGGATAAAGGATAATTGAACTTCCTCCCGATGTTTTTGGGCAAAATCTCCCCAAATACCAAAATGATGACGAGCATCGATAATTCGATGATGGTCGCGGCTAACCCCGGATTAAGGGAGAAAGGCTCAAGGGGCAAAACCGAAACGGCCGCGCCTAAAGAGGAGGCTACGATATTTACGAGGTTATTGCCAAAAAGGATGGTGACGATGGTTTTATCGTAATTTTTGGCCATTTCATAGGCGGAGTGCGCTACCTTGGAACGTTTTCCTTTGGTTTTTCTTAATCTAACCTGGGAGACCGAAGAATAAACCATATCGGCGCAGGAAAAGAAGGCGGAGAAGACGATCAAAACCGCGATAAGGGAGAAATAAAGCACCGTCTTCGCGTAAGGACTCATGATTTAGCCTCCTTACGTGAGGGGTTTTCGTTTATCTTGCCCACTAGTTCTTCTAAAACGTCTTCGGAGGTAACCATACCAAGCAGTTTATCTTCTTTTCTAACTAAGGCTATTTGGGTATGACGTTTCCTAAAACCATCGAGCAAATCATCGATTTTTACCGAAGGGGAGACAAAATAGGGTTTTTGCAAATAAGAAAGATAAGAGACCCGAGGATCAACCAAATAGGCGTTAAGATAATTCTTAACGATAAGCACCCCGATTACCTTATTGGGGTTTTTGTAATAAATCGGAATCCTAGAAAAAGGGCAATCTAACAAATAATCATTCAGTTTATCCTTTTTCAAGGTTGAAGCGTCTAACATCGCCATCTTATTTCGACTGGTCAAAACCTCTTTGACCGTCATATCGGCGAAATCGAAAGTCGCTTGGATGATATCGGATTCGTTTTCCTCGAGTAACCCCTGCTCTTCGGCGGTATCGATAGCGTCGGCAAACTCTTCTTCGGATAGTTCGACCTGCTTCTTGCCGCCTAAGATATTGACCACCGCTTTGGAGAGCAATTTAAACAAAATGGAGATCGGCGAGAAAAGGAAAATGAAGAAAGTAATCGGATAGATAACTAAGTTAGCCACCGTTTCCGAGCGTTTCTTACCCAAAAACTTAGGAATGGTATCGCCAAACATGAAGGTGATAATGGCCATCACGATAGAGGTTAGCAAAGATAACAAAGTATCGTTGATATAAGGGGAAAGCCATCGCATAGCCAAGAAAGCCGAAAAGGTGGAAATCAAAATCGAAAAGACGTTATAGCCGATAAGTACGGTTATTAGTAGCGACTCAAAATGGTCGCTGGCCCAGACGATAAGCTTGGCCTTGCGGTTTCCTTCACCGGCAAGGGCCCGATATTTATATTTGTTTAAGGTGGAAAAAGAGGTTTCTGCCGCCGAATAGAAGGCGGACATGGCTAGAAAAAGGAATAGCAGAAGAATCAAAACCCAACTAGGTATATCGTCCAACTGCCATCACCTCCTTGAAAAGTGATAATGATTATAACAAAAAGCCTCCCCCATTTGAAGGGAAGGCTCATATATACCTAATAAAAAGGAAAGGACGGCTTTCTAACCGTCCTTAGCATAAGCGATTAATCGTCGTCTTTATCCGAACCGGCGGGCTTATAGTCTTTTAAGTCATTGGCCCAGTTATGGGGTTCGATCTTGCCTTGTTCGATGCCATTTTTCTCCATGACGTCGGAGATAAGCTGTTTGGCCCGGCGCATCGAGAGTTCGCTCTTGACCTTGAAGACGAGGGGGATGTCCTTATAGGTTCCCTTATCACCCGCGTCTTGGACGGGCAAGGTGGTATTGGCATAATCCTTCGGATTGAGGGCGAAGTAGAGCTTCAAGCCTTTGCCAGCCACGGTGATCTTAACGAAGGTGACCTTGTGGAGGCGGAAGGTATCGCCGGAGTTGGAGACACGGGACTTCACGCCATAGGACATGATCTCGGACTTAAGTTCGTTATAGTTGGACTTTAATTCCTTTTCGCCTTCGACAATTCTGGTCGGGAAGGGGATACGGATGATTTTGTCGTGGGGTGGGAGATCGGGATTGATTTCGCCAACGGCCCTTTGTTCCTTAACGACGGGCTTGGGTTCTTCCTTTTTCTCGGGGGCGGGGGCGGGAGCAACCACGACCGGCACCACTACCGCGGGAGCCGGGGCAGGTTCTGGTGCTGGAGCGGGGGCGCTAACTTCTTCGCGCTCTTTGATAACCACGGTCACGGGAGCGACCTTTTCTTCCTTGACGGGAGAAGCATCCTTAAGTTCGGAGCGGATGATTTCGCGGATTAATTCAGCGGTGATGGCGGCATCGTCCTTCTTTTCCTCGACGGGCTTAGGCTCGGGGGCAGGGGCGGCCTTATTCATCTCATCGGCGATGAGCTTACGGATATCCTCACTGGAGAGGGTCTTGGGCTGTTCTTGATACTTGGCTTCGGTCTCTTTCCTAGCGGCTTCGGCGGCTTCGGCCTTGGCGGCGGCGAGTTCTTCTTCCCTAGCTTTCTTGGCGGCCAAAGCTTCTTCTTTGGCACGGTCTTGTTGGGCATGGAAGGAAGCGAGTTCTTCCCTAACGACGTCACGAACGTTTTCTTGCGGCTCGGGAGCGGGTTCTTCTTCAGCGGGCTGGCTGGCGGCAAGTTGTTCGGCGATGATACGGCGGACATCGTCGGCGGTCAAAACCTCGGGAGCGGGTTCTTCTTCGATGACGACGTCTTGATCGGGATAAGGTTCCTCGTCTTGGGCAAGATAACGGCCAAGTTCTTCGGAGAAGATAGCCCTGACGTCTTCGGCGGTTAATCTAGGTTCTTCAGCGGCCTTTTCAGGGGCAGGAACAGAAACGATGACAGGAGCTGGTTCTTTCTTCTCAGCCATTTCCTCGGCGATGATCTTACGGATATCCTCGGCGGTCAAAGGCTTCTCGCCATTGATATTGGATTGGATTTCGGAAATGGGGACATTGCCTTTGGCTTTAACGGATGAAGATTCGCCTGGAGAATAGGTGTTGATGTATTGGATGAGCAACGGTCCTTGGATGCCGGCGGCGGGGATGGGTTGTTCATAACGGCGTTCGGTTTCGGCTTGGTAACCGCCATTGCGCTGAAGATTTTCTCTGGCGGCTTCGGCGACGGTGTCGGATTCGATTTGGTCGTCATCGATGACGAAGACCTCGTCTTCGCTGGGGGCTTGCTTCTTGGCGGGTTTGGTCAAAGAAGCTAGATAACGCATGTCGCCGATTAAACCGACGAGCATGAGGATGAAACCAATAAGGGCGAGTAAGGCGGGGATGAAATAGATGAGCAATTCACCGATTCCGATGATGTTGCTGGTGGATAAAACGAGGATCCAACCCCAGAAGCCTTGCCAGACCCCGGCTTGGACGGCATAACCACCAAAGCTATAGAAGGGGGT
>CAMOQM010000115.1 GCA_946622925.1 uncultured Caryophanales bacterium
CCTCGGGGGCATAGGTGGTAGGATCGAAGGGGATGCCATCGTCCCTAAACCTGATGGTGAGCATATCCTCATTACGGCATAGTCTAACATCAATATAGGTATTATGCTTGCCTTTTTTGTAGGCATAGCTAACTATGTTAGAAAGAAGCTCTTCGCTAGCGACCGCTAACATGTTGGCCCCATTCTCGTCATTGCCGAGTTTAATCGCGTAATCTTGGATTTCCTTTACCGCTTCGGGGATATCGCTTTCCTTGCAATAGAAAGAGAAATCGAGCACGTCCTCGGTCTTTCCTTTGGGAAGTAATAGTAAAGTGGTTCCCGGCCACTTCTTGAAGAAACGTTTGGCGATGAAGATGAAAGCCAAAGTCACGATGAAGCTCGCCCCTTCGATGATGATGGTCCCAAACCCATATCCCCAAACCCCAAAATTCATGATGAGAAAGAAAGATAACACGGGTCCAATAGCCCCGGATTTAGCGATGGTGTTCACTAACGAGGGGGCGTTTTGGAAAATGGAAGGATAATACTGCAAAATGAACTTGTTCAAGGTGTAGAAGATAAAGGAGATGGCATAGACCCTAACCACGGTTAAAGGCGCCACTAGCCCCGCACTAGCAAAGGAAGCTTCCATCACCCCTAAATCCACCCCGAAGATAACGAAGAATAGCTGCGGGAAAGCCAAAGAGATGCCAAGAAGCACCGCCGTTATGATCAAAGCAAGCAGCAATACCCGGCGTACCACAACCTTCAGCCCAAAGAAGTCCTTCTCTCCAAATAACGAGGTTCCTAAGGAAGGCAAAATCTGCAAAACCCCGGTCACGAATAAGTCGATGACGAAGACGAAATTAGATAACATCGCTAGTAGCGACATCGCGCTAGGATCGGTTAAATAGGAAGTCGCGGCCAAATTCATCACCAGGGTCGATACGCCCCAAAGTAAGGTGGTGACTATGGTGGTAAGGCCCGTCCTAAATACCCCTTTGGTATAAGCGAAAGCCCCCGCAAACTTTTCATTAAGCCTAATTACCCTACTTTTAGACTTAAAGTAAGGGATAAGTACCACTAATCCAGCTAACATCCCAATCCCCGTACTGGCGGCCGCGCCTAGCATCTTATCGTGGCCTTGCAAGAAGATGGTGAAAAGGATTTCCGAACCGATATGGAAGAGGTTACCGATGATGAAATATAACGCCCCCAAAGTCGGATGGTTATCCGCGGGAAGGAAATAAGCCACCACTAAACCAACCCCTAAAACCGGGGCCTGGCAAAGATAAATCTTGATGTAGTTGCTTAAATCCGGGATAAGTTCGGCGAAATTACCCGCCAAAGCGGTCGCGAGTTGATCGGATAAGAATAACCCAATCGGGATAAAGATGGCCGAGATAAGAGTGACTAGCAATAAGGATAATTTGAAAACCTTACTGGCCCCACTTACGTCGCGCTTAGCGATAAGCGAGGCCGCTAATATCGATCCCCCGGCGGCAATCCCTAAACCCGGAAGTTCTAGGAGTAAGATAACCGGTAAAGCCAAGGAAGAGGCGGATAGTCCATCTTCCCCGACGAAGTTGCCGATTACGATGCCATCGGCCAAAGACCCCACCTGCAAGGCCATCGCCATAAGGACGGCCGGAATCAGGTATTGGTAGAATTTGGAGGCAATCAGCTTTTCGTTACGTTTCGCTAACATAATTCACCTATTCGAAGAATCCAAGGGTCGCTAAGGAAGCGATGGACTTATTGAGGTAATTCCTATCGGTGATCGGCCATTTATAGCCAAGGCGATAAAGGGATTTGACCGTGAAGGAGTTATCGGAGAGGATGAACTCATGGCTGACTCCCGAAGAAGAGTTATAGCTAATAAGCGAGCTTACCGCCATATTCTGCTTCTCATCCGCCATGAATTCGGCCAAACGTTTTTCAAAGACCTCATCCGGGACGATATCGATATGGTAGCCATAATCGTTAAGCGCGGCTATGACGTCGCCAAGTTCGACTTCGTGGGAGTTAGCACTATGGAAGATGGTGTATTTGGAAGGCGCCGAAGCAAGTAGCAATATCGTCTTGGCGACTTCGTCGATCGGGGAGAAGTCGATGGTGCTATCGGCGGCCGAGACCGGGAAGGCCCCAAGCTTAACGTAGGCCCGCAACGAATTCATGAAGTTATTCGTGGAGGAGTTGGCCTGGAATTCGCCGTCTTTATTTCGGCCCATTAAGTTACCGACGCGCACCACTTTGCCATCGAGTCCGGACTTATTGACGGCTTCGATCATGGCTTGCTCGGCCTTAATCTTAGAGTTGATGTACTTATTGGAGATATCCTGACCGAAATAGATTTCATATTCATGGATGCGTTTTTCGCGGGGGAACTTACCGCCAACGTTTTCGCCGGCTACGGATAAAGTCGAAACCTGAACCATCCTGGCATTATGGGCTAAAGCCACGCCGATAAGGTTTTTAACCCCACCGAGGTTGACCCTTTCAATGGAATCATCCGCGGCGAAATGTTTGACCAAGGCGGCGCAATTGATGATGAGTTCGAACTTTTCGTCCTTAAGTTCATCAAGAAGCGACATCGAGGTGACGTCGGATTCGATGACGGTGACCTTCTTCTCAACTTCCTCTTCTAACGGGTCATCGAAATAGTAAGCCATTAAAGCGAGCAATCTATCCTTGCCGCTAATGCCTTTCGAGCCGCGGACCAAAGCGATGATATGGATATCGTCTTTCTTAAGGAGTTCGGCTAAGACGTGGATGCCTAAGAAACCGTTGGCCCCGGTTAATAAGACGTTATGGAATTCTTTTTCCTTAACCATGTCGTTAACCTCGGAGACGGTGTTATGGGTTAATCCTTCTTCGATTTCCACTAAGGCCTCTTCTTCTTTGGCTTCGGCTTTGTTAGAAGCGTTTACTAAAGCGGCCAAATCGGCGACGGTTGGGTTATCGAAGATATCCCCATAGGAGATCGGAAGGTTCTTTTCAATGGCAAGCATCGCAACCTTGGAGGCGCTTAAACTAGAACCACCCAAATCGAAGAAATCATCATCGATAGATAGTTCTTTGACGCCCAAGACGTGGACGAAGATATCATAGATATCCTGTTGGGTCTTGTTCTTGGGTAACCTCATTTTAACGGCATCGCGCTTAATGACGGGTTCAGGCAAGGCCTTCTTATCGACTTTGCCGTTTTGGGTCATGGGGATGTTATCGAGATGGACGAAGACCTTCGGAATCATATAGGGGGTCAAACTCTTGGAGATGACTTCCTTAATGTTTTCGGCGGGAATCTCTTTCTCTGAAAGGTAATAGCCCACCAAGTATTGCCCCTCTTCGGGGCTTTCTTTGACGAGTACCACGGAACGGGAAATGCCCGGAACTTGGCCAATCGCGTTTTCGATTTCATCGAGTTCAACGCGAAGGCCACGTAGCTTAACCTGATTATCTTTCCTACCAAAGAATTCGATACGTCCATCGTAATTGATCCTCGCCAAATCGCCAGAACGATAGGCATAGACGCCTTCAAAATCGATGAATTTTTCTTTATTGAGGTCATCGCGGTGGATATAGCCTCTAGCCACTCCATTACCGCCGATTAATAATTCGCCAATCGCGCCAAAGGGTAAACGGCGACCTTCCTTATCTATGATGAAGGTCTTAACGTTATTAAGCGGATAGCCGATGGTAATACGCGGCGAAGTGACATA
>CAMOQM010000116.1 GCA_946622925.1 uncultured Caryophanales bacterium
TACGTTTGAGAGTCGTTTTTCTTTTCCCGCTTATTTAGAAAGTTACGGTATCAAAGAAGAAGTCGAAGGACCGTTAAGCTATGTCATGAAAGTCCCGATTCGCTTTGGAAAGTTAGAAGATGCATTCTTAGGGAAATTCGATACTAAAACTTCGCAAATACTCGGTAAATTGCTCTTTTCCCGAGGTGGGACCATTGAAGAATTAAATAAGGCCGATGATTTGCGAATCCTCTTTTATCTTTCCGCGGGAGGGTTTCTCCTTTCGTTTCTATTGCGGGGGTTGGAGAAGGCTTTAGGCTATTTCTTCAAGGAGAAAATTACTAAGAGAATCGTCTTTATTTCCTCGCTTATCTTCCTTCCATTCGGATTAAGGAAAATCGGAATTATCCGGGTTATTTTAATGCGAGGATTAGGGGTGGTTTTTTATAAGAAAAAGTTGGAGAGAATAGCAATTCTTTCTATCGCCGGATTAATAATTTTAGGACTAAACCCATATAATGTTTTCCAATCTGGATTCTTGCTTGGATTTGGACTTAGTTTCCTATTTCATTTCATCTCTCCAACCTTAAGCCAAATTAAGGGTTTCAAACAAAAAGGCGTCTCGCTTTTATGCCTTAGGTTATTCCTGCTTCCCATGGATATTTCAAGTTGCGCCTATCATCCTTTTTCCTTTATTTTTGGTTTTATCCTTCTACCGATTTCCATTTTAACGATGGGCTTAGGCTATTTGAGTTTTGTTAGTTTCCCCTTCGTCAATTTGCTACCAGGTTTATCTAACGCGATCGCTTTTCTTATCAATCTGTTTTCTAAAATCGATGTCCGAGTTTTCTTACCGGCATTATCCGCGGTTGGAATCACCTTATTCATCGCCTTCTATATTCTCTATTTCTATTTCCAGGAACTAGGGATGAAGCGGGTTAGGAGGGCCATAGCCTTAGCCGCGCCTAGTTTATATCTAGTCTCCCTAATCCCGTTTGGATATTTATTCACGAGCGAAGTCGTATTCGTTAACGTCGGACAAGGGGACTGTATTTTGCTAAGGGAGAGGAATTATGTGGCCATGGTCGATACCGGGGGCAATATCGGTTTCGATATGGCCGAAGAATCCTTAATCCCCTTTTTATTGAAAAGGCGGATTTACCATATCGACGCTTTAATCGCTAGCCATGGTGATTTCGATCATGTCGGAGCCGTCTCTACCCTATGCGCCAAGTTCAGGGTGGGTCGCTATATCACCGAGAGAAAAGATTTCCCCTTAAAAGTAGGGCGGATGAGCTTTGTTAATTACAACATCTATGAAGGCCAGGAAGAAAACGATAAATCCTTGGTTTTGGCTACGAAAGTGGGTGGGAAGACTTATTTACTAACCGGAGATGCCCCTTATCGAATCGAAAGGCAGATTATTCGTGACCATCCCGAACTGCGTTGTGACATCATAAAACTTGGCCATCATGGGTCTAATACATCTTCTTGCGAAGAGTTCTTGGTTGCGGTTAAGCCAAGCGTAGCGATAATTTCCTGCGGAGCCAGAAACAAATATGGCCATCCTACCAAGGAAATCATCGATAGACTGAACAAATTAAAGATTCCATATCGAAGAACCGACGAAGAAGGAAGTATTTCCTACAAAGGCTGGGGCTAAAGATTTATAATCTTAACGATGATCCGACTTTATTATTCTTCTTCACCGGATTTGGCCAAAAGGGCGGCCAGAAGGGATATCAAGAAAGATTTCCCTAATTTGGACGATTCCAATTTCGTTTCTTTCAATATGAAGGTCAGCCCCTTAAAGGATTTGGCGGAGGAATGTTCCTTCCTTTCTCTTGGCAGCGAACGTAAATGCGTTTTGGCTTACGATTGCTTTTTCTTAGCCAAAAGTAAGACGAAAGCCAAGTTCGGAAAAGAAGATAATCCCGCGGCCTTGCTTGAATATCTAAGTAACCCCATCTACGAAACAGATTTATATTTGCTTGTTTATTCGCCTGAACTTGACGATAAATCCGAGATGGTGGCCGCGATTAAGAAAAACGGCTTTATCAAAGAAGTCCTGATACCTTCTACCGATGATTGGGTCGCCTATGCGATTAAATATCTTGGAGGCAGGGGTATTTCTATCGAAAGAAAAGCCGCCGCCGAAGTCGTAAGGAGGGTGAACCAGGATTTTGGGGTATTTACCAACGAACTAGATAAGTTAATCGCTTACTCCGGAGGCGAACCCATTTCCTATCAAGCCGTCACAAAGATAGTAACTAAATTGGAAGAAGACGATGCTTTTGCCATTGGTAACGCCATCATAAAAGGCAAAAGCGAGGACGCCATCGAGACTTACCGTAAAGCTAAACGTAACGGGGCCGAAGAAGTTAGGCTCATTAACATGGTGGCTTCTCAGCTTCTTTATCTAGACCAAGTCTCCTTCTTAGATAGCATTGGATATAACGCGAATATGATTGCCAGGGAACTGGGCGGTTCGCCTAAACGGGCCGAAATCGCCAGATCTAATCTCTATGGTTTAAAACAAGGGAAGTTAGAAAGGCTATTGGAAGATCTATATCAAACCCAGAAGAAGATCTTGTCTGGGGAAATCGCTCCCGAATTAGGATTCTCGCTCTTCTTGGCTAGAGCCTAAAAGTAGGGGGGGTAAAGAAAAAAGCGCCGAGGCGCTTTTTCGTTTGGGCTTAGATTAAGCAACGAGCTTTTGAAGATGAGCTTTCTTGCGGTTGGCCGAATTGACGGAGATGACTCCGGTTTGGGAATAACGGTCAAGGAGGGAGACGGCATGGTTGAGGGCAACCTTGGCTTCGTCCTTCTTGCCTTCGGCGGCAAGGGCTTCGACTTTCTTGATGGCGGTACGGACTTCGTTCTTGATGGCGGAGTTTTTGGCATTGGCCTCTTTGTTGGTCCTATCGCGTTTGATTTGTGATTTGATGTTTGGCATAGTCTTTTCCTTTTTTGCGGTGATTAGTTTAGCCTTATTGGCTTATATAGGCAACTATTTTTTCCCTTTCTTCCTTTGGGAAGAGGTTTCCTGGGTGGGAAGAAGGTCCAATATAGCTTTGGCGAAGTCGTTAACACTTCCAAGCGCGCCATAGAGATTTTCGGGGATTTCGATGTCGAATTCCTTATCGAGAAGTTGGCACATTTCGATATAAGACATCGAGTCGCCGCCTAAATCGGTGGTCCAGATGGCGTCATGGTCGATCTTGAATTCGGGGAGCATGAGAACCTCCGACCAAACCTTGACGATGCGCTTGATGGTATCTTCGACGGCGGCTTTATCGTAACCTTCGAAGGAGACTTCCTTCTTTTCTTGCTTTCCAAATCCGATGAAATCGGAGGAACCGGCTTCGATGGCTTTCTTAACCTCGAAGCGTTTGACCTTCATCGAACCCGACATCGGTAGCGGACGACGGTCGAAGAGGATATGATTGATCTTCTTTTCGTTAGCTAGGGTCGCATTGATGGCCATGATGTCGTTTTTGATCTTTTCGAGGTTTTCTTCCTTAACGGAATTCTCGACTTCGCAGACCAAGCAGATGCTTTCTTCGCTTTCGCCTGGCACCTTGGCGCCTAAGCAAGCTACATTATTGATGCCCGCGACGTCTTTGAAGTAGTATTCGAGTTCATCGGGGTAGACG
>CAMOQM010000117.1 GCA_946622925.1 uncultured Caryophanales bacterium
GGGGTTAGGTGGAACGCCAATTACTTAGAAAACCATGACCAGCTCCGTTCGATTTCTAGATTTGGGGATACCAAACGTTATTGGAAAGAGTCTGGTAAGATGCTCGCCGTCTTTAATCTTGGGCTTAGGGGCACCCCGTTTATTTATCAAGGCGAAGAAATCGGCATGCTTAACCTTCCAATGAGGGATCCTAATAATAGCCGCGACTGCGTATCTTGGATGGTAGGGGATGTCTTAAAGAAAATGCATATCCCCGGCTTCTTAAGGAAACGGATATTAAACCGCCTGGACCGTGACCATGAACGTTCCCCCATGCAATGGAATAATGGAGTATCCGCGGGTTTCTCTACCAATAAAGAAACCTGGATCGAAGTTAATCAAAACAAAGAATACATTAACGTTGAGATGGAAGATAAAGATCCTAATTCCATCCTTAACTTCTATAAACGCCTTATCGCTTATCGTAATTCCTCTAAAGTCATGACCCTAGGCGAATTCGCCCCTTTAGAAACTAGTGGAAGCGTCATTGCCTGGCGTAGAGTTTTAGGAGAAAAGGAAGTGACCGTGCTAGTGAATTTTGGGAAAAGGAAACAAAAGACCCCTGAGTTTGTTTTAGGCAAGAAAGTGGTCATTTCTAATTACGATGACGCCCCAGGCAAGACCCTACGTCCTTTCGAGGCTTTGATCCTAGAATAAAACCGAAAGTTTTATAGCCATGACGGAAGTTTTTAACACGCGCGCGATTTTCGTTTATGATATAGCACATCGAGGTAACAACAATGGAAGAAAAACATCGTACCGATAATCTCAACTGGGATGAATACTTCATGGGCATCGCCCAACTTTCCGCTTTACGTTCGAAAGATCCGTCGACCCAAGTCGGCGCCTGCATCGTCGATCCTAACCATAAAGTGGTGTCGATTGGCTATAATGGCATGCCCCGCGGCGTCGATGACGACCAAATCCCTTGGGGACATGGCGAAGGTTTGGATTCCAAATACCTCTATGTTTGCCATGCCGAATTCAATGCCATCTTAAATAACCGCGATGGTTCGGCGTTAAATGGTTGCCGGATTTACGTTACCTTATTCCCCTGCAACGAATGCGCCAAAGCCATCGTCCAAACCGGAATCAAGGAAATCGTTTATCTCGATGACAAATACCATGATCATGTCGAAGAGCAGGCTTCCCGCCGCATCCTAGATATGGCTGGAGTCAAATATACCCAATACAAGGGAAGGATCGTGAAATTTGATGTCGAATAACAAAAGAAGAGGTAGGGCTTACCGGATAATCGTTATCCTAATCGCTTACGCCTTAGCCGGCGCGGCCATTTTCATTCCCCTTCTTTCTTTTAAACAGGACAACAAATTGCCAATTTACATTACCTTTGGCATCTTCATGGCGGCCCTAATCGCCACGATTGTGGTTAACGAGATAATCATCCGTAAGCATAAGAAAATCGATAACGAAAATGAGTGAACAAAAGGAACTTTTGAAAGTTAATGGTCTTTCTTACGCCTATAGCGAAGACAAAAACGCTTTAGACGATGTTTCCTTTTCCGTTTATGAAGGCGAAAACGTCGCTTTAATCGGCCATAATGGCTCGGGTAAGTCGACTTTGGCCAAAGCTTTAATGGGTTTGATCGAGCCTATCCAAGGCGAGATTACCTTTTTTGGCCTCCCTTTAAACCGTAAGAACCTTTATGAGATTAGGGGCAAAATCGGCATCGTATTCCAAAACCCGGACAACCAGTTCGTGGGTTCGACGGTCGCCGATGATATCGCCTTTGGTTTAGAAAACGCCTGCGTCCCCCAGAATCAGATGCAGGAAATAATCGAACGATTCGCTTCCGAAGTCGGGATGAGCGAATATCTAGGACACGAACCCCAAAACCTTTCGGGTGGTCAAAAACAAAGGGTGGCCATCGCTGGGGTATTGGCCATGAAGCCATCTTTCATTATTTTCGATGAAGCTACCGCGATGCTTGACCCTAAGGGCAGGGCGGAAATCTCTAGCCTAGTTAAGAAGATGCGGGAAGATAATCCTAGCTTAACCATTTTATCCATCACCCACGATATCGAAGAAGCTTCTAGGGCGGACCGCATTTTGGTCCTTAATGCCGGGAAGAAAGTATACGAAGGCAAGCCCGCCCCCTTCTTCCATAACAAAGAATTGTTAGCCTCAACCGGGTTATTCTCGCCCTTCCTTTATAAGCTAAAAGATGAGCTTGCTAAGCAAGGAATCAATGTTCCAGAAGAAGTTGATGATTTACGGAAACTGGAGGAATTTTTATGCCGATAAAATTCCAAAACGTTTCTTATACTTATAGCCCTAAAACCCCGTTTGCTTTTAAGGCTTTAGAAGATATTAATATCGAGATTCATGAAGGCGATTTCGTGGCGATTGTGGGAAGGACGGGATGTGGTAAGTCCACGCTTATCCAACATATGAACGCTTTGTTCAATCCTAGCGAAGGCAGTGTCATAATCGATGACTTCAATAACGATTCGGATAAGAAAAAGCGGAGCAAAAAAGTCAAAGATCTCCGCCATAAAGTTGGCATGGTTTTCCAATTTCCCGAATATCAGCTATTTGAGGAAAACGTGGAAAAAGACGTGGCTTTTGCGCCCAAAAACTTTGGAATGAAGGAAAAAGAGGCTTTAGAAAAGGCCCATGAGGCTTTGGCTAAAGTTGGTCTAGGTGAAGAATTCTATGCTCGTTCCCCTTTTGAACTTTCTGGAGGCGAGAAACGTCGCGTGGCCATCGCTGGCATCTTGGCCGCTTCCCCATCTTACCTAATCGTTGATGAGCCAACTGCCGGGCTTGATCCTAGTGGGGCCGCTAAACTAATGGGTCTATTTAAAGAGATCCATGAGGCGGGCACGACCATTGTTTTGGTTACCCATGATATGGACCTGGTTATGAAGTATTGTAACCGCGTTATCGTTATCGATAATGGCAAGGTCGCCATGGAAACTACGCCTAATAAACTATTCGATATCGAGGTCGAAAAATATTCGCTTGAGACTCCATTATTACTATCGTTTACCGCTTCCTTAATTAAAGGCGGACTTCCCATCAATGAGAACCAGGTTACTTCGATTTCCGAACTAGCCAAAGAGATTGCGAGGGTGAAGAAGAAATGAAGAACATCGCCCTTGGAAAATACGTCCCCTTTGACTCGCTAATCCACCGGATCGATCCCCGGATTAAGATTTTCGCCACCATCGCTTTATTAGTCTCCATCTTCTTACCGATGCCGACTTATTCGATGTGCTATCTAATCGAAGGCGTTTTTTTCTTGCTGGTTTTGATAATGCTTATCATCTCCCATGTCAGATTCAGCGATGTATTAATCTCGCTTCGATCGTTATGGTTTTTGGTCATATTCTTGCTCATCGTCTATATCGTCGTCCCTAAGCAAGCTAACGTTTTGGGAGTGGCCTGGAATTTAAATGGTTGGGTCGTTTATTGGGATGCCTTTGCCGAGGCGGGCAAAATCATATTGCGACTCGTCACAATGATTATGGTCACCATGGTTTTAACTTCGACCACTAAGCCATTAGATCTTACTTATGCCCTAGAATGGTATTTCAC
>CAMOQM010000118.1 GCA_946622925.1 uncultured Caryophanales bacterium
ATAAAGGAAAGTGGATATGGCGGCGAATACGGCGACCCTGGCCATGAAGCGGACGTGGTTATATTCGCGCTTCGGGAAAAAGGCAAAGAACAACCTAAATAAGAAGACGCTAGCGATAAGGAAGGCGGCTAGCCCAACATACTTCATCGGTTCCATAAAAGAAAACCTCCAAGACGAACTTCGAGGCAAAAGGGAATTCCTTCTTCTATCCGGACTTTACCGTTGGCGATGGAATTTCACCATACTCATGCTCACTAAGAGCTCGCGGGCTATACCGCCAGTCGACGTAATTCTCGTCGCCATGAAGTAACTTAATTATATTCTTGCTATTTATGTATGCAATAAATTTGCATTAACTCCGCAAAAACGTGGTTATTTCTTCAAGAAAGCGTTGATAAAAGCCTTCTTTTCCTCCTCGGAAGCGAAGTTGATTTTGATCTCTTTTTTCTTTTCGCTAACCTTAGCCCCATACTTGGATAAGGCCCTTTCGAGCTCGCTATTTTGGCCTTTGCCATTGCGGAGTCTCCGCACTTCTTCCTCGGTCTGCCTAACCGAAAGTTTCTCATCGTTGACCCGCTCAGCTAAGGAAATGGCCTCTTCTTCATCAAGACAAGCGATGGCCCTAGCGTGGCCATAGGAAAGCTTTCCTTGGTTAAGTTGGTTCCTTAGTTCTTGCGGCAATCTTAGCAAGCGGAGGATATTGGCGATCTGGCTTCTGGATTGGTGGGATAATCCAGCCAAGGTTAAGACGTTATATCCGAAATCTTCTTGGAGGGCATGGCAGACCAAAGCCATCTCCAAAATATTGGATTCGCGTTGGTCACGGTTATCGGCTAGCAAAGTAAGGAGCTCTTCTTCCTCTCCAATATCGGCGATGACGGCCGGCAAAGAAATGATGCCCGCCCTTTTGGCGCCATAAAACCTTTTACGCCCCAAGACCAGTTCATAACGTTCGCCTTTGCGCTTTAGGACTAGCGGATTATAAATACCGCGGCTTTTCAATTGCTCGGCAAAAGCCTCGACGACTTCCTCCCGCATGATTACCTCGGCAATGAAAGAATTGTCGTCTATGGATTGGGTCGGGATTAGTCTAGTTGGAGCGCTTTGGTAACGCTTCTCCATCTCGGCCACGACGTCTTCTTTTTTAAAACGTTCGACTAGCTCGGATAAAGAAGAATTAAGCAAGCTCTTTTTCTTAGCGGTCATTGTCTAGGACCTCCCTGGCTAAGGAAAAATAGGCCTGGGCGCCACTAGAAGTGGGACGGAACGCGGTTACGGGTTGTTGCCTAGCTTGGCTTTCAGCGACCGACTGGTTCCTAGGAATGGAAACAAGGAAAGTATTCTCTTTGAATAATTTCCTAACCTCGGTGGCTATTTCGGTCCCAAGCTGCGTCCTTGAATCATACATGGTAAGCAAGAAGCCTTCGATTTTTAATGAAGGATTATCACCTTTTTGGACTTGAGCGATCGTCGAAAGGATGGCCGCCACCGCTTCCATGGCGAAATATTCGCATTGAACGGGGATCAAAACCGAAGTGGAAAAGGACAAAGCATTTAACGAAAGCAAGCCTAAAGAAGGCGGGCAATCGATGATGACATAATCATATAAAGGGGCGACCTCTTCCATCGCTTCTTTTAATAAAAGGAAAGGATGGGGGACTGGATTTTGGAAAAGGTTAGCCTCAAGAGAGGCCAAGGTCAGATTGGCCGGAATCATATCCAATTGGCCAAATAAAGTCGGCACGATGGCTTCTTTGGCTGGATATTCTTTCTTCAAGACGCCCAACATCGTTTTTTCGGCGGAGGCGCTATCGACGCCCACCCCATAGCCAGCATTGCCTTGGGGGTCCATATCCAACAACAAAACCTTCTTCCCAAGTTTGGACAAAGCGGAAGATAAATTAATCGCGGTCGTGGTCTTTCCCACGCCGCCTTTTTGGTTTGCGATGGCGATGATGCGACCCATGGTTATATTTTAGCGATACTCGCGTTTCATTTCATCCCAACGACGGGGATATTTTTTGGGAGTGTGTCCATTTTTTAAATAGACCACGCTAGCTCTGACCCCGGCATTAGGCAATTCTGCGACGTCGGTTTTCTTTAGTTCTAGGCCTAAAGCCTTAGCTTTTTTAGAAGCCTCAACCTCGCTTTGATAGGAAGCTCCTTTCATGGCTAAGACGTAGCCACCAACCTTGGTGAAGGGGGCGGCACATTCCAAAAATATCGGCAAAGCGGCAAAACCCCGAGAGATGACGATGTCAAAGCTTTCCTCAGGGACTTTTCTATCCTCGATACGGGCATTGACGAACTTAACGTTAGATAAGCCTAACTCCTTGGCGACTTCCTTCAAAAAGATAAATTTCTTGGCAGTCGCGTCTAAAACCGTAACTTCGGAACTAGGAAAAGCAAGGGCAATGACTAGCCCCGGAAAACCTCCGCCAGACCCAATATCAAGGACCTTTTTATTTTCAAAAGAAAGGCTTTTTGCAGGAATTAAACTATCGGCAAAGTGTTTTTCATAGACGCCTTCCTCATCGGTAATTGAGGTTAGGTTCATCTTCTGGTTCCAAGAAACGAGCAGCTTAAAATAGGCCTCGAATTTATTTAGCAATGTAGCGCTAGGTTCGATGCCGATTCCTTCTAAGGTTTTGACTAAGATTTCCTTGCTCATCTTTTCTTCATCTTCTTGATGTTTAGTAATAATATCGAAACGTCGGCCGGATTAACACCCGGAATACGGCTAGCTTGGCCTAAAGAAGTTGGTCTGACCGCGTCAAGTTTGGCCCTTGCTTCAAGACGTAAACCATCCATATGGAGATAATCTAAATCGGAGGGCAAGCTAACATTTTCGGCCTTTAGTAAAGTTTCGGCCTCCATATCCTGCTTTTTCAAATAACCCTCATATTTGACCTTGGTCTCTAATGATAAGATAGCGTCTTCGTAAAAAGAGAAAGAAGCCAACTCGGGCATCAAAGCCGCCACTTCCTTATATCTAAATCCCGGGCGTTTCAATATTTCTAGGCCCTTATGCCCACCCTCAATTGGAGGCAAGCCTTTAGACACGAATAAGGCACTAAGCCCTTCTCTATCGGCAATGTTAGTTTTGGTCAAAATATCGATGGCTTCGTTTATTTTGGCATATTTATTCTTGAAATCTTGGTAACGTTCTTCCGAAAGCAAACCAACCTGATGGCCATATTCGCTTAATCTTTCATCGGCGTTATCGTGACGTAAAAGCAAGCGGAATTCGGCCCTAGAAGAAAGCAAACGATAAGGCTCATCGGTTCCTTTCGACACCAAATCATCGATCATGACCCCAATGTAGGATTCATTACGTTTTAAAACAAAAGGCTCTTTGCCTTCTAAAGATAAGGCGGCATTTAGACCCGCCATCAAGCCTAAGCCCGCGGCTTCTTCGTATCCCGAGGTTCCGCAAAGTTGGCCAGCCACATATAGACCCGGATATTTCCTTATCATCAAAGTCAAATCGTATTCTTCGGGCTTAACCGCATCATATTCGATCTGGTAGGCGTACTTTAATATCTCCGCGTGCTCTAGGCCAGGAAGA
>CAMOQM010000119.1 GCA_946622925.1 uncultured Caryophanales bacterium
CACCGATTTGGAAACGATGGTCGAAGAAGTGTCTTTGCCAATATGGATCATCCTGGCCCCAGAATCCTGATACTGACCCTTTTTAGCGACGGCGATAGTGATGGTCGAGCCACGAGCATGGTCGCCTTCTAAAATACAGGCGGGGTATTTCATGGTGGTCATCGAGCCAATATTGCCGTCGACCCATTCCATGAATCCGTTTTCTCCAACCCTGGCTCTTTGGGTGACCAGATTAAGGATGTTGTTCGACCAGTTTTGGATGGTCGTATATCTGACGTGAGCGTTCTTTTCAACCACGATTTCGACAACCCCAACATGGAGGGAATCGCGGGAATAGGTGGGGGCCGTGCATCCTTCTACGTAATGGATATCGGCGCCTTCGTCGGCAATAATGAGAGTGCGTTCGAATTGACCGGTCTTCTCGTTATTGATCCTAAAGTAAGACTGTAAAGGTTTATCGAGTTTGACTCCTTTTGGAACATAGATAAAGGAACCACCGCTCCAAACCGCGCCATTAAGGGCTGAGAATTTTGAATCGGCAACGGGGATAACCGTTCCAAAATACTTCCTAAAAAGATCAGGGAACATCTTTAATCCCATGTCGATGGAAAGGAAGATGACGCCCTTTTCTTTCACTTCTTCCAGCATATTGTGGTAGACGACTTCGGATTCATATTGGGTGGAGGCGCCAGAGAGGAATTTAGCCTCGGCTTCGGGGATACCTAAACGGGCAAAAGTCTCTTTGACGGTCTCGGGTACTTCATCCCAATTACTGGTCTCTTTGTTAGCTACTTTGGTGTAGTAGGTATAGGAAGAGAAATCCATTTGGGAGAGGTCGGGTCCGAATCTTGGCATCGGCATGACTTCGAATTTCTTTAATGCCGAAAGACGGAAATCTAGCATCCAATCGGGTTCGCCCTTTTGTTTGGAGATTTCCCTGACGACTTCTTCGTTTAGGCCTAAACCGGTATCGAAGATAGCGACGTTTTCGTCTTTTATATCGATTACGTTTTCTTCTTCCTTACTCATGTTTATGTCCTTTGATTAGTTCGTTAAAGGCATCCCATCCGATGGTGGCGCAATGGATTCTGGCGGCTTGGCGGGAAGTGTTTTTAAATGCCAAGGCTTCTTCCAAAGGTTCGGCATCGTAAGGCTCTTCATGGAGCATATGGTTGTATTGCTCGATAAGATACTTGGCCTCGTCTTCGGTTTTACCGACAAGCAAATCGCAGATGATGTCGCTGCTAGCGGTCGAGATGGCGCAAGCCACCCCATTCCAGCAAGCGTCTTCGACTTTGCCTTCTTTATTTAATTTCAAATAAACTTCGATATCATCGATACAATTGACGGAAGAAGAATGTAAAGAAACATAGCCTTCCCCTTCGGCATCGTGTTTATGCCGAGGCGAAGAATAATGGTCCATGATGATGGCCCTCATCATTTCCGGGGTTAATTCAAATGAAGTAGGCATCGAGATAATCCTCCGAATGGGCAATGGCATCGACTAGGCAATCGATGTCTTCTTTGGTGGTATAGAAATAAAAGCTAGCCCTAACCGTGGCGAGGGTTCCTAAAAAAGAAGTCAGAATCTTCGCGCAGTGTTGGCCTGACCTAACCGCGATTCCTTTGCTGTTAAAATAGGTGGCCGCGTCTTGGGCAAAAATATTATCGATATTGAAAGTCAAAATGCCGGCTTCGGAATCGGCATTGTAGAGTTTCACATTCGGATAATCTTTTAATTTAGCAACCGCGTATGCCTTTAATTCGCGTTCATGGGCTTCTATGTTATCCATCCCAATACCCATAAGGTAGTCAATCGCGGCATGGAGCCCATAGATGCCGGCAAGGTTCAAAGTTCCGGCCTCAAAGCGCATCGGAGGTTCTAAGAATCCGACGTCGCCGCACATATCGAAACGGGCATTCATTCCCCCGCCGGTCATAAACGGATCGGTTTTAACTAATAAATCATATTTACCATATAAAACCCCGATTCCGGTTGGACCGCATAGTTTATGTCCGGAGAAAGCGAGGAAATCGCAATCAAGATCTTTCACATCGATTTTGATATGGGGAACCGATTGGGCCCCATCGCAAACCAAAACCGCCCCGTGTTTATGGGCAATCGCAGATAAAGCCTTTATATCGGCTTGGTAACCTAGGACATTGGTGATGTGGGCGACCGCGACTATCTTGGTATGGTCGGTGATGACCTTTTCTAAGTTTTCGGGAAGCAACCTTCCTTCTTTGGTCAAAGGGATATATTTGATTTTGGCCC
Organism: uncultured Caryophanales bacterium; assembly: GCA_946622925.1. Taxonomy (GTDB): domain Bacteria; phylum Bacillota_I; class Bacilli_A; order RFN20; family CAG-826; genus Alloenteromonas. The sequence goes on from CAMOQM010000119.1 coordinate 2,276, forward strand.
CCGTCATTTCGGCGACTTTAAACCATGGCAAGACGTTAGAGGCATGTTCGGCCTCGGTTAGCAATATCTCATCCTCGGATTTAAGATATTTGGCCCCATAGCCAAAGGCCACTAGATTAAGGGAATTGGTCGCTCCCGAAGTGAAAACGACTTCTTCTTTCTTACTTCCGATAAACTTAGCGACGGCTTCCCTGGTCTTAAGGATTTCCATATCGGTGGCATAGGCCAAATCATAATCGCCACGGTGGGAATTGGAGGTTTCGTGTTTGTAATATCTTTCGATGGCTTCGATGACGCAGTCGGGTTTAAAAGTAGTCGAGGCATTATCTAACCAAACTAAGGGCTTGCCCTGCATGGTAATGCCATCGCGAAGCATCGGGAAATCTTTTCTAAATTTGCTTAGGTCCATCTTAGATACCCCCTTCTATCGCATCATCGATACGCTGCTTAAGTTCGCCTTCGAATTTATCTTCAATCGGCTTAAGGTAGCCTAAGGTGATCAAACGTTTGGCCTGTTCAAGCGATAGCCCACGCGAGCATAAATAGAAAATATGTTCATCTGAGAGTTTGCCGACGATTGCGGCGTGGCTGGCTTTGACGTCGTTTTCATCGATCTTAAGGATGGGGGCGCAACGACCATCGCAATTCGGATCGAAGATGATGATTTTGGCGCTTTGTCTGGTGGAAGAACCCTTCGCGCCTTTCTTGATATGGGAGGTTCCTAAAAAGTGGAGCTTGCCCCCTTCTTTGACGATTCCATAGTTTTCCATAATGCCATCGGTACGGCCGACTTCATGGATCAAATTGGTATCGAATACCTTCTTGCCATTAGAACAAATTGAGGAAGAAACCCAGCTGGCTTTGGCTAGGGGAGAGAGCAAATTAACGGTCAAAGAAAAAGTTCCCGAAGTTTTGGAAAAGTCCGCAAAAGTCCCATCGAAAACCCCATTATCATAGACATTTACGTTGATTTTAACGTTTGGGAAAGAGGAAAAAGAAGCTAGCCTTAAGCTTAGCTCTTCCCCGCTTCTAACATCTATATCGAGGTCCTTGATATCTTGCTCGACCAATACGAGTTCCATCTTATTTGCCCATGGCCTCCTTGGTCGCGCAGACGCCGATGGAAACCTTGTTCATCGGTCCGTCTTCTTTCTCAATGGAAATGCCAAGGTCACGTTTAATCCATTCGTAACCCTCGGTATCGATCTTCTTATAAAGTTCCGGGCCGCCATTGACGACGATGCGTCCATTCACCATGATGGCGGTCTTGGTCGGG
>CAMOQM010000120.1 GCA_946622925.1 uncultured Caryophanales bacterium
CCCGGAAAGTCGGGCATTTAGGAACCCTCGATCCTTTCGCAACCGGGCTATTAATCGTCGGCGTCAATAATGGCAATAAGGCCTTGAGGTTCGCCCTAGACGAAGAAAAGGAATACGAAGCAGTTTTGGTATTGGGAAAGAAAACTTCAACCGGAGATCCAACTGGCGAAATAATCGAAAGCCAAGAAATTCCGACATTAGATGAAGATAAAGTTAGGGAAGCCGTTTCGGCCTTGGTTAATGAGAAGTCGCAGATCCCGCCCATGACTTCGGCCATAAAGATTAATGGGCAGGCCCTTTATGAATTAGCCCATAAAGGTCAGGAGATAGAAAGGGAACCTCGGCCTATAGCGATTTATAAATCCGAGCTGCTTTGGTTTAAGGATGATAAAGTGGCTTTTCGGGTCTTGGTAAGTAAGGGCACTTATATTAGAACCCTTGGTGAGACCTTAGCCGAACGCCTAGGTACCGTCGGTCATTTAGAAAGTTTACGTCGCACTAAAATCGGGCCATTTGACGTCGAAAACGCCGCAAAAGTCGGGGATATCGATGAATCTAAGCTAGTTGATCCTCTCGTGGTTTTGGACCACATGGAACAAATCGAAGTAGATGAAGCCACCCTAATTAAGGTAAATAATGGGGTTAAGCTAAACCTTGGTCTTAACCATGGCGACTTAGTTCTTCTAACGCACAAGAATGAGGCCATTGCCGTCTACGAAAAAGATGGTAATATCTATGCTTGCCTAAGGGGTCTTCGTTAATGGATATCATTCGCTTTAATAGGAATAACATGCCTTCGCCTAGTAGTGGGCTTACCCTAGCTCTAGGCGAATTCGATGGCCTTCATATTGGACATCGCTCTTTGATTTTATTAGCGGCCTATCAAGCCTCTTCCTACTCGGGGATTTTGCTTTTTGCTAGCCACTACAAAGGCAAGGGCAATAAGTTTTTAACTAGCATCGACGACAAACTTGATTTGCTTAAAACGGACAGACTTGATTATGCTTATGTCCTTGAGGAAGACGATTCTATCTATGAACTTAGCCCCGAAGAGTTCATTAAAGAAATCCTTTTGCCATTAGGGACTAAGAAAGTGGTGGTTGGGCCTGACTACCGTTTTGGCAAAATGGCCGAAGGCGACATTGAACTCTTGAAACGCTATTTCGAGGTTATCGTCGTTCCCTTCGTCGAAATTAGCGGCCATAAAGTATCATCTTCTTTAATTAAAGAGGAGCTAGCCCAAGGGAAAGTCGAAGAGGCCAAAGAAGAACTTGGTCATCCCTTTTCCATCAAAGGTAAGACCAAAGAAGGGGCCCATATTGGAAGGGGAATCGGATTTCCGACCCTTAATTTAGATTTTGATCCTAATTACGTTTTGCCTAAACGGGGTGTCTATTTTGCCTTAGCTTATTTCAAAGGCCGTTACTATAAATCGATAGTTAACGTCGGAATCAAACCAACGGTGGGCGGAACTTCGCCTAGCATCGAAGCCTATCTATTTGGCTATGAAGGGACCGATGACTATGGATATAGCCTCCATTTGGATTTCATTAAGTTTAGACGCGAAGAAATTAAGTTCGCTTCTTTGAAAGACCTGCAAAAACAAATAGAATCTGATAAAGAATGGGCGATGAAACTAGAGTTCTAAAGAAAAAGGGTAGCGCGCTACCCTGTTTTTCATTCTTGGGATAAGGCCTTTTGTTTGGCTTCCCATTTTTTCCTTTCCGCGGTGGGGAGGATTTTCTTTCTCATGCGGAAGGCGGTGGGGGTGATTTCGACGAGTTCGTCGGAATTGATATAGTCTAAGCAAGCTTCAAGCGACATCTTCCTTGGGGATTTTAAGACGACGGTCTGGTCCTTATTGGAAGAACGAACGTTAGTTTGGGGTTTGGCCGCGGTGACATTAACGACGAGATCGTTAGGATAGCGGTGTTCACCGACGATCATGCCTTCATAGCAAGTGGTGCCGGGAAGGATGAACATCGTGCCATGGTCTTCGATCTTTTCGATGGAGTAAGGAGTGGCATCACCCTTATCGGAAGAAACCAAAACCCCGAGGTTACGTTCGCCCACGCTGTGATTATAGACGGGACGATATTCCTTGAAGGTGTGGTTGATGATGCCATAACCTTTGGTTAAGGTTAGGAAATTATTGACGAAACCTAATAATCCACGAGAAGGAATGACGTATTCGATACGGGTGACGCCATTGGCTTCGGTCATGTTCGACATGATAGCGCCACGGTTACCTAAGGTTTCCATGATATCCCCAACGAATTCGGTGGGAACGTCGATATAGAGGTCTTCGTAGGGTTCGCATTTAACCCCGCCGATTTCACGGATGATGACGTGAGGCTTAGAAACTTCAAGTTCAAAGCCTTCGCGGCGCATGGTTTCGATTAAAACGCCAAGGTGAAGTTCGCCACGACCGGAAACGGTCCAGGACTCGGTATTGGGGATCCTAGCATAACGTAAAGAGACGTCGCGTTGGGTTTCGGCATATAGTCTTTCTTCAATGACACGGGCGGTTACGAATTTGCCATCTTGTCCTCTTAAGGGCGAGGAATTGGTGCCAAATTCCATTTGAAGGGTCGGTTCATCGACGCGAAGCGGGGGCAAAACCACGTTATAGCCTTTGGCGGCAAAAGTTTCGCCGACGTTGAATTCGCCATTACCGGCAATCGCGCAGATGTCGCCGGATTCGACTTCCTCGACTTCAACTCTACGCAAGCCTTGGAAGGTATAAAGCTTCATAATCTTGAAATCTTTCATGGTACCATCGAGATGGACGTCGCTAACGACATCGCCAACGTGGACCTTGCCTGAACGGACGGTGCCGATGCCAATACGTCCAACGAATTCGTTATAGTCAAGTAGGGCAGGCTGGAAAGAGAAAGGCTTATCGGGCTCGCATTGGGGCTCGGGGATTTCTCTTAGAATGGTTTCGAAAATGGCATCCATTCCCGGGACTTGGCTAGATAAATCGGGGGAGAGGGAAGAAGTTCCGTTTAACGCCGAAGCATAGCAAACCGGGAATTCGAGCATATCGTCAGGCGCACCCAATTCGATAAGAAGATCCAAGACTTCGTCTAGGGCTTTTTCGGGATTGGCGTTAGGACGGTCGACCTTATTGATGACGACGATGGGCTTAATATGGTTTTCCAAAGCGTTTTTCAAAACGAAACGGGTTTGGGGCATGGTGCCTTCGAAAGCATCGACGAGCAATAAACAGCCATCGACCATATGCATGATACGTTCGACTTCGCCACCGAAGTCGGCGTGCCCCGGAGTATCGACGATATTGATTTTGGTGTCTTTATATAATAAGGAAGTGGTTTTGGCTAAGATGGTAATGCCCCTTTCTCTTTCCTGGGGATTGCTATCTAAAGCGCGGTCTTTGACTTCTTCGTTAGCTCTGAATGAACCGGAAGAGGCGAGTAAGGAATTAACGAGGGTGGTCTTGCCATGGTCGACG
>CAMOQM010000121.1 GCA_946622925.1 uncultured Caryophanales bacterium
CCATAGAAGGGTCGTTCCGTTGAATGTGAGACTAGTATTACTCCTTATGCTCGAAAGGTTCGGCAGGTGAATCGATCTCGTAATAAGTGGCGATTAGCAAGGAAATGGTCCCGGCGATATATAGCAATGACCATTCGTAGCTAATCCTGGTCGAAAGGAAATAGCCAAGAGTAAAGCTTAATAAGGACATCAACAAGGCGATCGCAATGGCGGCGATGGCCTTTTTTGGTGCCTTTTCTAGGAAGGCATAGACCAAATTCAAAATGAAGAAGACGATGGTGCCGGGCAAGAACATGATGGCTTCCATCTGCAAGGGGAAGGTGGCCTTTTCAGAAACGAAAACCCCGGTTAGATTGAGGATAAGCATCGTTAATCCGATGGCAAAGAAGAGGGCTTCGGCGATCAAGGACACTTTAATGACAAAGGGATATTTCTGGCTAGGATGGAAGAAAAGGCGCTTCTCGGGTTTAGCTACCATCTCCTCGATTAAGAAGGCGATAAAAGGGACGATTAAGGGCAAAGGGCAAACCCACATAGGGAAATCGATGAACTTCCTATCTACGTCAAAGCCATATCCGAAATAGGCTAGTAAGCTTAAGATGGAGCAAACCAAAACTAACCCCATGAATATGGGCTTAACGGGAATTGCAAATCTACGTTTATTTCCTTCCATAGGGATATCTCCGTTTCGGCCTTTCTAAGGTTTTTTCCATGGTTTGGTGGGGGATGCCTTCTTCATAATAGACTTCCCCGTCCCCGACGATATGATAGCCGTTTTTGACGTAAAAGGGGATTTTATCGACTTGGGCGTGGAGTTCGATTTTATTGGCCCCGATGGTAACGGCTTTCTTTTCGAGGAACTTTAGGATATAGGTTCCCACCTTTTGATGACGGAACTTTTTCCTGACGGCTACTCGGCCGATAGCATAGGTGGTGGGATCGATTTTAATAAGCCTCCCCGTGCCCATGGCTTCCTTATCTAGATAAAGCACCAGCGACCAAGAGGAAGGGTCGAGTTCATCGAATTCGTTAACGCATTTTTGCTCTTCTATGAAGACTTCGGTTCGGATATCTTTGGCGTCTTGACTTGGACCGATGGTGAATACGGGTTTGACCATGGTGATATTTTAATCCTACCGACTTCCTATGGAAGAGTTGATTTACCGCTCCATAAGTTTAAAATATCCCCAGCATGGCGAGCGCAAGTTATTTCCTTAAAAGATATAAAAACAAAATCGGGGCCCTGACCTTCATCGTTTTGGGCATCGCCTTCTTTCTGGGTTTATATATAATCGCGGAGATAATCTCGGATTGGACCTATTTCCGTAGCAGCCCCTTAAACCTTTGGAATTTCATGATAACCGCGGTTTGCTACATCTTTTTGCTAGTGACCAATATAAGGAACGACAACGCCGCCTATAGCGGTATCTTCATGTTCATCACCCTAATAGTGCTCGAGGGGATATTTAATATCATAGATATTATAAGGTTATATAATAACGCCTTATTTTCCGGCAACTTCATCGTTAGCGGAACCTTCATCGGCTATTGCGTGTTTTTGGTGGTCTCGGTGGTCATCGGGATCTTGTTCTATATTTCCGTTTACCGTTATATGACCGGACGGAGCAACGATTTCATGAGGGTTAGGATCTTCGCCGTCATCTTCGGTGGGATATTGCTTACTTCCACCGTCGCCTTGATGGTTTTCTATGGTTATTGCGGCGTCTTAACTAGCGTCACCTCGACCTTATTAGCCGGCGCCATTCCCATTTCCGAATTACTAATGTCGGTCGGGGTCATTTTCACTTTGGAGAGGTTACGCCGCCTATAGTTGAAAACTATGGGTGAATTCCTAGTTTCTTTTTGTTACAATAGACAAGTCATTATGGAGGGTACCTATGTACGAGAACAAATCGTCGAAGGAAACGCTTGAGTCTTTTTCCGTCGACCAAGCCCAGGGCCTAAGCAATGCCGAAGCCAAGTCGCGCCTTGCCAAATTCGGTCCAAACAAACTCAAAGAAGAAGAAAAGGAACCTTGGTATAAGATCTTCTGGGGCAACATCAAAGACCCCATGACCGGGATTTTGGCCATCGCTGCCATCATCTCCCTTGTCATTGCCATCATCAATATGAGTTCGGGCAAAGGCGGGGCTGAAGATCTAGCCGACGTCTTCATCATCTTCGGCGTCGTTATCTTAAATGCCACCATCGGCACCATTCAGGAAATGAAAGCCGAGAAGGCCCTCGAAGCCTTGAAGAATATGTCCGCTCCGACCGCCACGGTTAGGCGCGATGGCAAGATCGTCGAGCTTAAAGCCGAAGAATTGGTGGTAGGGGATATCGTAATCCTAGAAGAAGGTAGGACTGTTCCAGCCGATTTAAGGCTATTATCCTCCCACTCTATGAAAGCCGACGAATCCTCCTTGACCGGTGAATCCGTCCCGGCCGAAAAAGACGCCGAGATCGTCTTAAGCGAAGAAACCGGCGTCGGCGACCGCGTCAACGAAGTCTTCATGTCTACCCCCGTCGTCTATGGACGTGGCGAAGGCGTGGTCATCGCCACTGGCATGGATACCCAAATCGGGCAGATCGCTTCCATGCTTTCTGGCGGGGAAGAAGAACTTACCCCTTTGCAGAAAAACCTTGCTAAACTCTCCAAATTCCTTGGCATCCTTACCATCGCCATCACCGTCTTGATGCTCGTCACCAAGATCATTTGGGCCGTGGTCCAACAAAATATCGCCACCGAATGGCCGCAAGCTATCCTTGATTCCGTCGCTTTGGCCGTCGCTGCCATCCCGGAAGGCTTAACCGCCGTCGTTACCATCGTCTTGGCCATGGGTATGACCAAGATGGTCAAGGTCAATACCATCGTAAGAAGGCTCGCTTCCGTCGAAACCTTAGGGGCCGTCTCCTTCATCTGCTCGGATAAGACCGGTACCTTAACCCAAAACAAGATGACCGTCGTGGGCGCCTATGTCCCCAATCATCTAACCATTTATAAAGAATTTGATAAGGACGTCTATGGCGCCATCGCCAAAGGCTTTGCCCTTTGCTCCGATGCTAAAATCGAAGGCGAGGTCTATGGCGACCCCACCGAAATCGCCCTCGTCCAATTCGCTTCCGACTTTGGAATGCCTAAATCCCAATTAGAGAAGGCCTCTCCCCGTGTCGACGAACTTCCTTTTGACTCTGTTAGGAAAATGATGTCGACGATGCATGAAGAAAACGGAGAACGCATTTCCTTTACTAAAGGCGCCCTTGACCGTTTGCTTTCCCACGTCGTGGAAATCGAAGTTGACGGTAAGGTCCGCAAAATCACCGATAAAGACAAAGAAGATATCATGGCCGCTAGCCAAGAAATGGCTTCCCAGGCCTTGCGTGTCTTAGCCTTAGGCTATGCCAAACGGAATGAACTTAAGGAAGATGAACTAGTCTTCGCTGGTTTGGTTGGTATGGTCGATCCTC
>CAMOQM010000122.1 GCA_946622925.1 uncultured Caryophanales bacterium
TTGGCTACACGTCTCCATTATCTTGGCGATTACATTTGTTTTATCCTTGATGGGATTGGTGTTTGGTAATTTCTTCAGAAAGCTATTCAGGAACAAGATTGAGATAACCGAAATCATCGGGGGTTGTATCCTAATTGCCTTGGCTATTTGGGTCATCCTTTCCCATTATTTTGGAATCTAAACCTGAAAAAGGTTGATAATCCCTTTTAAACGTTGTTTAATTTGCTCAATCGGGAACTTGCCACTCCCCCTTATGCGGGTAATGCCGCCGTCTCCTTGGCGTTAACGAGGACAAGCAAGCGCACCTACTGGTGAAGAAGGATGGTACCGCGTCAAAAAAGGCGTTCCTTCATGAGGCGCTTTTTTATTTTGGAGGTAAGAGTATGCGCAAACTAAGTGGACGGGAAATCCGTCAAACCTGGATTAAGTTCTTTGAAAGCAAAGGACATGTCTATATTCCAGGCGTTCCTTTAATCCCACAAGGGGACAAATCCCTTCTATGGGTCAATGCCGGGGTTACCGGTCTTAAGAAATATTTCGATGGTAGCGAGATTCCGCCAAGCCGGAGGATCGTTAACGTCCAAAAATCGATTCGTACCAATGACATCGAAAACGTTGGCTTTACCGCCCGTCACCATACTTTCTTTGAAATGCTTGGTAATTTCTCGATTGGCGATTATTTCCGGGATGAGGTTATTCCTTGGGCCGCGGAAATCCTTACCAGCGAGAAAGTCGGTTTTGGGATTCCTTTCTCTAAGCTTTACATCACATATTCGCCTTTGGATAAAGCCACCCACGACCTTTGGGTTAAATGCGGTGTCCCCGAAGACCATTTGATTCCTTTGGAAGGCAACTTCTGGGAAATCGGCGAAGGCCCCTGCGGACCCGATACCGAAATGTTCTTCGATAGGGGAGAAGAATATGACCCCAAAGGGCTAGGCGTCGAGCTTCTCCGTAAGGAAATCGAAAACGATCGTTACATCGAAATCTGGAATATCGTCTTCTCCCAATTTAATTCCGTCACGGGCGTTCCTAGAGAACAATATAAGGAACTTCCTTCCAAAAACATCGACACGGGTTCGGGATTAGAACGTATTGCCTGTATCTTGCAAGGAACCGAAACCAACTTTGAAACCGACCTATTCACCCCAATCATCCATAGGGCCGAAGAAATCTCGGGAGTTAAATATGAAGGCGATAACAAAAAGGCCTTTAGGGTTATCGCGGACCATGCTAGGTGCTTAACCTTTGCTTTAAGCGATGGGGCTTCTTTCTCCAATGAAGGTAGAGGCTACGTCTTACGCCGTATCATCCGTCGCGCGATGAGATATGGCAAGAAACTTGGCATCAACGATACCTTCATGCATCGCCTTGTCGATATCGTCATTTCCGAATATAGCGATTTCTATCCTGATCTAAACGCCAGGCGCGACTATATCGTCAAATCCATCGAATCCGAGGAAAAGAGGTTCTTAAGAACCTTGGTCTCTGGTGAATCTCTACTAAGGGAAAAAATCGATGGCAAGGCCTCCTTATCTGGAGAAGATGCCTTCCTCTTATATGATACCTTCGGATTCCCCTTCGACTTGACGAAAGAAATCTGCGCCGAAAACGGAGTGGATGTCGATGAAGAAGGCTTTAAGGCCGAAATGGAAAAGCAAAAGGAAAGGGCCAGGGCCGCTAGAAACGAGGTCGCTTCCTTTGCTAAGCAATCCAAAGACTTATTGCAATTCAAAGAAGAATCCGTCTTCGATTATTCTAAGCTCGAATTAGAAGCCAAAGTCATCGGAACCTTCATCGATGGCGTTAAAGTCGATGTCATCGAAGAAAGCGGTGACGTGGCCTTCGATGTCACTCCTTTCTATAGCGAATCCGGTGGACAAGTATCCGATAAAGGCACGATCGAAAATGAAAGCTCGGCCGCTAGGGTCGTGGCCATGGGTAAAGCCCCCAATGGTGCCCATCTCCATCATGTCGAATTAGATTATGGAAGCATTAAAGTGGGGGACAAATTCCTCCTAAAAGTCGATGCCCAAAAACGTAATCTAACCGCCCGTAACCACTCCGCCACCCACTTGCTTCACGCCGCCATCGGTGAAGTCTTGGGTCACCACGTCGATCAAAAAGGTAGCTATGTTGACGAAGAATACCTCCGTTTCGACTATGAAGCCCCCTCCCGTCCTAGCGCCAATGAGCTTAAGGAAATCGAAAAGCTCGTAAACGAAAAGATCGTGGAAGCCATTGAGGAAAAGACCTTGGTACTCCCAATTGAAGAAGCCAAGACCTTAGGCGCCGAAATGGAATTCTCCGAAAAGTATGGGGACAAAGTCAGGGTCGTCACCTTTGGTGAGTTCTCCAAGGAATTCTGCGGTGGCACCCATGTCAATAATTCCTCGGATATCGGTATTTTCGTCTTAACCAGCGACTCCGCCGTTTCTAGTGGGGTAAGGCGTATCGAAGGCAGAACTTCTTTAGGTGCCTATAACTATCTCCGCAAGAAACGCGAAATCTTAGAAAGCATCGATGCCTCTTTGGGCGGATTAGGGGACGCCAATCTCAACTCTAAGGTAAAATCATTGCAAGGCGATCTAAGCGCCGCAAGAAGCGAAATAGACCGCCTAAAGGCCAAACTAGCTTCGTCGAAGGCTAACGAATTGGCTTCTAGCTTTGAAGATGTCAATGGGATTTCCTTCTTCGCCACCCATATCGAAGGTGGAAGGGAAGAAGCCGCTAAACTCGGCGATTCGCTTAAGACTAAAAAGAGGGACTATCTCATCTTTATCGCCGCCAAAGGCGAAAAAGGCATTGCCCTTAACGCTTTCGCCGGTGGCAAGGGAACTCAGCTTGGCGCTGGCAAAGCCATGAAGATCGCCGGACCTTTATATCAAGGCAATGGCGGTGGAAATCCGACCTTCGCCTCGGGTTCAGGTAAACAAATGGCGGATTTAGAGGCCGTCAAAGCCGCTTTGAAAGAAGCCTTAAAATAAAAGGAGACCTCTATGGAAATCACTGCCGACAACGAAATCATCCTCTATGGTGACAACGGGGAAGAAACCAAACTGAATATCCTTTTCTACTTCACTAACGAAGAACGGGGAAAGGATTTCTATTTCCTCTATCGCCCCGAATCGCCCGACGAAATCATCGTTTTGGGAACTAGCGATGGCGAACACCTTGAGGATTGCACCGAAGAAGAACTAGACGAAGCCGAACAGGTCTTAGAAGCTTACGAAGAAGACCCCAAAATCGCCGAAGCTAAGTAGTTCTTCTAATAAAATAGAAGCCCATATCCCATAAAAGCGGAAATGGATATGGAAAAAAGGGGAGAGTCCGCTTATAATCTCATACGCAAAAAAGGAATAAAGCCATGGCCGAAAAGAAAAACATCCTTACCCAAGAAGAACGTGAAGCCCTTGAAAGGGAATACCGGGATCTAATGGAC
>CAMOQM010000123.1 GCA_946622925.1 uncultured Caryophanales bacterium
TTTCGACATCGGCAGAAGTGGCGACGAGGTTGGAATTCAACAAGGCATTGATTGAATCGGCCTTGGTGGAATCTTCGGTGTCGGTGATGGTGGTGGGAGTCGGGCTTTCCGGATCATCGCCTTCGGCCACGGCGCCACCATAAACTAGGCAAGTTATGTCGCAATTTTCCAAAGTGGATTGGAATTTGGCCTTGGAGCTGACGCTGACGCTACCGGCATAACTAAAGGCGGCGTTGACTTCGTCTTTGCTCTTTGTGGTTTCGACCTTGAAGAAGACCATCTTGCCATAGCTGGCTTGGGTGATCATAACGACGGGTTTATCGCCGATTTCGGCTTCCAAATCAGCCTTGGTGACGTCATCGGAGAAGACGATGGTGTCGTTTTCAAGGGAAGTGTTGACGGTGTAGAAGATTTGTTCGAAGGAAACGATGAAGACGTTTTTTTCGGTGTCTTGCTTATAGTCGGAATTGATTTTTAACTTCTGAGCGATTTCAAAACCGATGTCAAGGCCGATTTGCCTCTGGTCATAGACTTGAGAGACGCTCAAACTATGCTTAGCGGTAAGTTTTTTCTTCTTTGGACTGTTGACCCATTGATCGACTTTTTGAGCGATGCCGTTACGGACTTGGGTGCGTTTGGTCGAAGCGGCTTCGAACTCGGAATCATATAATCCAGGTAGGACGACTTCGAAGGTGCCCTTTCCACGGTCAAGGTTGGACATGATGGTCGGGCTGCCATTAACAAGACCTTCATCGGCAATAAGGAGTTGGCCGGGGAAGAGTTGCTCGGATTGTTCCAAAGCGTGCATGCTGCCGGTTCCGTTGGTGGCCTTCTTTAATTCTTTTCTGGTGATAATCAGTTCTTTTCCTCTTTCCTCACCTCTATTCCTGGTATCAAGTTCAGCGGTTGGCTTTAAATCAAGGGCCAAAGCCGCATTGGCGTCATAAGATTGGTTCTTGATATAGTCGGTGACTTCTTGGTTTTTGGAAATCTTTAGATTCTTGGGGGTGGGAACGGCTTCTTCGCGTTCGCCAACTTCTTCTTGCTCAGGAAGGACTTCGGGAGAAGCGGCGGCGCTGCAAGCGGCCAAACCGCCCATCATAAAGGCGCCGGCTAGCAAAATGCTTAGTCTATTTAGTTTTTTCATTGTTCGATGGCCTCGCTTTCTTGGATGTTCTTTATTTCGACGAGAGACAAATGGATCGCTAGGAAAAGTGTGATGCTAGAAATGATATAGGTCACTTGACCGGCCGAATAGACGGCGCCAAGCAAGCCTTCCGGCGTCCTGACGAAATAAACGATGAAGGAAATAACGGAAGCAATCACCATGAGGCAAATACCTAGCATGGCAAATTTGAACAACGGGCTCTTCCTGGCTTGTTGGTCAAAGATGCCGTCAATTAACAAGAAGGTCGAGACGGCAATGGCGATTCCGGAAACGAGCTCCAACGAGAAGCCGATTTGCGCGGTGCCTTGGGTGTAAATCAAAACGCCGGAAGCAATGGCTAAAACCGCAGCTCCGATGGCCGTGAAGAATGCCGCTAAGCATTCCTTGTTGACTTTCATGGTCAAAATGAAGGTCACGGCGGAAAGGACGATGGCGAGTAGTCTCAGAGCGGTGAAGATGCCAGTGAAGACCATGAGGGTCATCGCGCCAGCTTCTGAGAATGCATACCCTTCGCCAAAGGATAGGGCGATGCCTTCCACTAAGAAAGAACCAAATCCAGCGATAATTGAAATCAGGAAGATGGCTCTAAGGAAGAAGAGGGCTTTAATTCTTTTTGATATGTCTTTCATAAATACCTCCATACCAAAGTGAGTTTATATTATGTTGTCGCGCGCACATAGTTCAATAGGAATGTTCCATAACGGAACGTAGGGAAGGGGGCCTTATCTCATCGCACTTTTTAGGCATTCGTTTCCACTTCCGATAGAGACCTCATCCCAACTCTTACCTAGGTATTTGGCGGTCTTTAAGGCATCGTCCCAATAGAAGGCATCGTCCCCGATCTTCTTAACCGAGGCGGGGATGGTGATGGAAGATAAGCCAGCGCAGCGATAGAAGACTCCGGTTTCTATTTCCGTTAATCCTTCTGGCAATACGACGTTAGTTAATCCATGGCAATATTGGAAGGCATAGGGCCCGATTTGCTTGGTGAGGTTTAAGGTTAACGAAGTCATGTCGCGGCTTAAATAGAAGGCAAGACGGCCAATGCTTTCGGCCGAGGTGGTGACCGCAGTTACCTTAGATTCATAGAAAGCATAGGGGGCGATGGTTTTAACGTTGGAAGGAATGCTTAGCTTATTGACCTTGGTTTGATAGAAAGCATAGCTATCGATGGATTCGCATTTGCTATTGATGGTTAGGCTTTGGGAACGTGGGGCTAAAGGAGCTCTAATAAGCTTCTTATAGTCCTTCGAATATAGTCCACCATCATCGAAGGTATAACGTTGCGAGGTGGAACTTACTTGGAAATTTAATAAGGAGGTGCATTCGTTGAAGGTGCTATAGGGGAGGTAAGCCAAATCGGCGGGGATGGTCACCATTTGCAAGGATGAGCAACCATAGAACAACGAATCGCCGAATTTGGTTATGGTATCCGATAGGAAGCACCGGGTTAGCCCCTTTAACCCAGAGAATAGACCATCAGGGAGTGAGGTAACGGAGGTGGCCGCTATATCGATTGCGGTCACGTTAACGCAGGTGGAGAAGGCCCCCGGCAATATGGAGGTTACGGATTCTGAAACGACAGCAAAGCCTTCGGAGGAGGGTAAGCAACGGACATAGGCGCTCTTGTCTTTGCTATATAGTCCTTCGCTAAAGACGAAGTAATTGTTGGTTTCGGGGATCTCGATATTAGTTAGGTGAGAACACCCAGAAACGGAGGAAGTGGCGAACTTAGAACAAGCCCCGTTTAGGGTAAGGGTTGCTAAGGATGTACAATTTTCAAAAGCCTCTTCTGGTATTTCGGTGATGCCACTTCCTAAGGTTAATGAAGTGAGCGAGGAATTGGCAAAGGCCCTTTCCCCGATATAAGTTAGCCCATCGGGAATCCTTAGGTCGCTTAGTTTGTCACAGCCGCTGAAGGCTCCGCCGGAGATGAGTTTGGCATCGTTGTGAAGGGAGGTGATATAACGGCCCTCATAACCGACTACGACTTGGTGGGGGTTGGTATCGTTGCCACAATATTTGACTCCCCCTTCGCTGAGGCTGGTGATATCGGCATCCCTTAAGGCATCTGTCCCAATCTCTTTTAGCGAGGTGGGGATATTAGCGATTTTCAATGAATGGGATGAATTGAAAGCCCCGTCTTTGATGGCTTCGACCCCTTCTGGGATCACGAGGTTTTTAATGCCCCAGCAACCATAGAAAGCCATATAGTCGATCGTGGTGACGGTAGAGGGGATTTGGAAGGTTGAATTGGAATCCTTATGGG
>CAMOQM010000124.1 GCA_946622925.1 uncultured Caryophanales bacterium
CTAGAACTTCATACCATTTCCTTCCTCGCCGATTTTGAGGACGTATTCCGTTATTGTCCGCTTGAATATAAGGAAAAGGGAGGGCTGCTATATTTTGGAAGTGAGGAAGCCCCCTATACGATTTTGATTAAGGCCGCTAGCCAAGATATTGAGCAGGCCGATATCGACCAGAATTGCAAATCCATCGGTGGTTCGGCGTTTAAAAGCTGCAAGAAATTAACTAGTTTAGTCATTCCCTATGGCGTTATCTCAATTGGCATGGCGGCGTTTGATAGTGCCACTGAGTTAGCTAATTTGAGCCTGCCAAGTTCCATAAAGATAATCGGTTCGTCTGCCTTTTATGGCGTTAAGGAACTATCCCTAAGATACGAAGGGAACGAAGAGCAGTGGTTTAGCATGGAAGGCAAGATGAATCTAACCCCCTCTTACGGCAAGGTGAGATCCCATCTTTATCTTAATGGTTCGTCCATTGAGGCCACATCTTTTAGGATACCTGACCACTTTGATGAGATACCAGTCGGATCATTCAATAGTTGTACCGATTTGAGACTCATCGAGTTCACCTCATCGATAAAGAAAGTAGCGGGTTTCCCCTATAACGAAGAACTGGAACTTGCCTATTATGGCGATCTTTTTTCATGGTTAGATATTAGAGGAAAAGACTCCTTGCGGGGTAAGGTCCACCTCTATCTTGATGGCGGGGAAGAAACGACCAGCCTAAGTCTTCCCCAAGGGCTATCCTATATCGAACCTTACGCCTTCTATAGATGCGCTTACTTAAAGGAAATCGCGATCGGCGAAGGGCTTAATACGATCATGACTAGCGCCTTTGCCTATTGTAACGAACTTGAAAGAGTTTCCATTCCTTCCAGCCTTGAGGAAGTGGGGGAAGACGCCTTTAAAAACTGTGTTGGACTGGCCTTCACCGAGAAAAATGGAAGCAAGTATTTAGGCAATGCCGATAACCCCCATGTGTTGCTATTCAAAGCCGCTTCGGATTTAACCGAATTTGCTTTCTTATCCGCGACTAGAGCTATATATCAGAGTTGCTTCATTGGAAATACGTCATTGAAGAAGGTCACTTTCCCTAGTGGCCTAAAGGTTATCCCATATCGTTGTTTCTATGGGTGTTCTAGCCTTATTTCGGCCTCCCTCCCTTCCGGCTTGAGAAAGATTGATTCCGTAGCATTTTGCGAATGTTCGTCTTTAGCTTCAGTTTCCATTCCAGACTCCATTGAAAGCATACCGGGCGAGGCTTTCTTCGGCTGCTCTTCTTTAAGCTACAAAGTCAAAGGGAACGGCAAATATTTGGGCAATGCCTCGCATCCTTATTTAGTGCTTGTCGAAGTCATCGATAAAACGGTTACGAGTTTTAATGTCGATTCATCCGCCAAAATCATCTATTCAACGGCCTTTAGCGGCGTCCCTATAATCGATCTTTCCATTCCTAGCGGCATCCGTTCCATTGCGGCCATTTTGTTAAACATCACCGAACGTTCTGGTTTTAAGCCAACTAAGAAAGACCATTTGCTATATCTAGGCAATTCTTCCAATCCTTATTTGGTTTGCGTTGGCGTAGAAAACGGTGGATTTTGGGGAAAACTAACCTTGGATGAAAGATGTAAGGTCATCGCTTCCCAAACTTTAAAGAATAATAATTTTTCAAAAGTCACGATACCTGCAAGTGTCATCGATATAGGCTTTTATGCCTTTGGAAGCGCGGAAGTTGAATTCCTAGGTACCAAGGAGCAGTGGAGGAAAGCCATTAAATACAGCACCAATTTCCCTTCCTCCCGCCAAGTCAAGTGCAGCGATGGCTATATTTGGACGGATTAGCACGCTTACGCTTGCGCACAAGGCCAACTTCGCTTAAACTAAGCCGGCAACGACGAAGACAACGCCACCCCCGCACGACAGAGAGCCTTGCCGAAGCTGAGAAAAGGTAAGTGGGATGGATATCACTTCCGAGCACGCTCCCTGAACTAGGAGTAGGGGAACCGTCACCAAGCGTTAATTGGATAAGAGTGTCCTAGTTTATACTAGGGAATCAAGGTGGTACCACGCCCTTGTAGCGCCCTTGAGGGGCGTTTTATTATTTCTAGGAGGAAGACAATGAACTACAAAGATACCTTGCTAATGCCGAAATCTGAATTCCCGATGCGGGCGGGCTTAGCCGAGAAAGAACCGAAATATATTGAGAAATGGAATAGCCTCGACCTCTATGCCAAAATGAACGAAAACCGCGTTAATGCGCCGACTTTCGCCCTTCATGATGGCCCTCCTTACGCTAACGGGGACATGCACTGCGGCCACGCTTTGAACCGCACTTTGAAGGATATCGTCGTCCGTTATAAGAATATGGCGGGCTATAAAACCCCCTTTGTCTTTGGCTGGGATACCCATGGTTTGCCAATCGAAGTCAAAGTCACCAAATCCGGGGTCGATAGAAAGAAAACCCCGGTTCCCGAATTCCGGAAAATCTGCGAAGAATACGCTAGAAGCCAGGTTGAAAGGCAAAAGGCCCAAATCAGAAGATTAGGCTGCTTAGGCGATTATGATCATCCCTATTTGACCCTCCTTCCCGAATTCGAGGCCAGGCAAATCGAAGTCTTTGCCAAGATGGCCCTAAAAGGCCTCATCTTCAAAGGACTTAAGCCGGTTTATTGGTCTTGGAGCAGCGAATCCGCTTTAGCGGAAGCCGAAGTCGAATATTATGACGTCAAAGCCATCACTTGCTTTGTTCCGGTTAAGGTTAAAGACGGTAAAGGCCTCTTAGATAGCGATACTTCTTTCATCATTTGGACGACCACTCCTTGGACTTTACCTTCTAACCAAGGCGTAACCCTCCATCCGGATATGGAATATGGTTTATTTGAGACCGGAAAGGGCAAATTCGTCTTCCTTAAATGCCTAGAAGAATCCCTTAAGGAAAAGCTAGGATTAGGCGATACCAAATGCTTAAAGACCTTCGAAGGTAAGGAACTAGAAGGTATCATCTGCGAACAACCTATCTATCCCGACAAGGATTCGCTTGTCATGAATGCCGAGTTTGTTTCTAGCGATGCGGGCTCAGGCTGCGTCCATACCGACTCCGACCACGGCTTAGATGACTTTAATGTGTGCGCCAAATACGGCATCAAACCCCAATCCTTAGTCGATAGCCATGGCGTTTACCACACTTTCGAAGGCGATTTCATCGACGGGGTTTTCTATGAAAAAGTCAACGATATGGTCGTCGAAAAGCTAGAAAGCGAAGGGAAGATCCTCCAAAAAGAGGAAATCACCCATAGTTATCCCCATGACTGGCGGACCAAAAAGCCCATCATCTTTAGGGCCACTCCCCAATGGTTCTGCTCTATTTCGCCCATTAGGGAAGAGCTTCTCAAAGCCGTCGAAAAGGATTCCTGGTATCCGAAGTGGGGCGAGACCAAGATGG
>CAMOQM010000125.1 GCA_946622925.1 uncultured Caryophanales bacterium
TGCCTTTTGCGGGTTTGTGAACAATTATTGCTTTCCGCATCATCTTAAACTCGTAGTCTGTGGATCATCTAGTTCATGGATTCTAGATAGAATCATACACAATCGCGGCGGGCTTTATCATCGATCAACATTGGAACTTCACATTTTGCCTTTTACGTTGTGCGAATGCGAAGCGTTTTTTAAAAGCAACGGATTTGCCTATTCCCGTTATGACATCGCGAAAGCCTACATGGCTCTAGGCGGTATACCTTTTTACCTTGGGAAGTTCGATAACGGTTTTTCGGTTGCCCAGAACATCGATCGGCTCTTTTTCGACCCAAGTCCACGTTTGGAAGATGAGTTCCATGACCTATTCAGATCGCAATTTGCTAATGGCAGCGAATACGAGAACCTCGTGAGATTCCTTGCCAAAAGAAAACAAGGGTTCACCATGAAGGAGATAGAAGAAGGAACTGGTAAGAAGAGCGGGGGAAGCCTATCCGATATGCTTAAAGCGCTCCAAAAAGGGATGTTCGTCGTTTCCTATAAGCCATTTGGCATGCCCGGGAAAGAGCTTTTGCACAAGTTGGTCGATCCCTTCTGTCTGTTTTTCATTAAACAAATCGAACCTGTCACATTGCCACATAGGGGTTATTGGCAAGCCCATTCTCAAAGTCAAAGTGCCGTTTCCGATAGGGGCAACGCTTTCGAATCGCTCTGCTTTGCCCATGTAGACCAAATCAAGGCTAAATTGAAGATACTTGGCATAGAATCAAATGAATCCGCATATTTCAAAAAGGGTGATTCTTCCGCTGCGGGAGTGCAGATTGATATGCTCATCCAGAGAAAAGACAATGTTATAAATCTTTGCGAGGCCAAATTCGTAGGTGGGGATTTTATCTTGAATAGACAGGATCAGGAAAAGCTGGAAAGAAGATGCGAGGCTCTACGCCAAATTCTTGATTCTAAATGTAGCATTCAGCCGGTCCTCGTAACGACTTTTGGTGTCGAAGAAAACGCCTATTCCTATATTTATCCGACTATCGTTACGCTAGATGATCTATTTGCTTTCTAAGTCTTGAAATCCAACGCTTTGGCAGGCAAAAACTCCCTCGGAAATTGGTCCAGAAGTAGCAAAAAGTCCCTCGGAATTTGGTCCGGAAGTGGCGAAAAGTCCCTCGGAATTTGGTGCGGAAGTGGCGAAAACTCCCTCGGAATTTGGTGCGGAAGTGGCGAAAAGTCCCTCGGAAATTGGTGCGGAACAGAGGCATTCCAAACTTTATTATGCCCTATTATTGATGGCCTAACCTATGGTTAATCCTTCCCTTTTTCTTATTGCCCAATTAAAATTAAAGAACATGAAGAAAAAAGTTGGTGAATTATTCACAAAACTCGGTCCCTATTTTGCCGATCACGGGAACCGCCTTTCGGTATGCTTATGCTTGGTATTTTCCTTATTAGGCATAAGTGGGCTCGTCTGCGGCCTTATCCATATTAGGCCGGGGAATACCTTATTGATGGCCTTAGGCTTTGTTTTGGCTTTCCTATCTTTTGCCATGATCGCCATTATCCTGATATTCCGTAAGAAGTTATTAAAGAAGGGATTAGATATCATAGGCTGGTTGGTCCCCGTCTATGGACTAGCCTCCGGGGCTTTATATATAGCCTCCGTCTCCTATAACGTGGCTTTCATGTTCTGGTTCCCCTTAGCCATCATCGTCCCTTTGATATTCCTTGATCTAAAGCAGGCCATGGTCGGAGGAATCTTAGTAACCTTAGAGGCCTCTATCTATATCTTGGTCCCGGAATTTATCAAGGACATCCCAACCATCACCGCCGGATTTAAGGCCATATTCCTAGTTATCTTATTCTCTAGCTTTATCTTAGGAACGATATCTGGACTAGCGTCCGCCCATATCAACGCGGCCGAATTAGATATCGCCGATGGATATCGTAATTTAGCCTTTATGGATGCCTTAACCGGACTAAATAACCACGCTTATTACGATTATTACGTTAAGACCACCGAGGATGGGGCCTTATTGCCCTTAAAGATGGGGGTCTTATTCATCGACGTCGATAATCTTAAGCATATTAACGACACCTATGGCCATGCCGCGGGCAATGAGGCCCTCATCGCGGTGGCTAAGGCGTTAAGGGAAGCGAATACCCAAGAAGCCATTAGGTACGCCGGAGATGAATTCTTAGTTATCGAACCTGGACTAGAAGAAGACGCCCTTGGTTATGTGGCCTCCCGTATCCAAGAAGCGGTGGCCAAACAGAAATTAGACCTTTGCCCAGGCTGGACCCTAACCGTCTCCATCGGTGGCTCAACCGGAGAGATTAAAGGAGTAGGGGATATTAAGTATCTCGTTAAGAAGGCTGACGCCGAACTTTATAACTCCAAACGTGGTGGTAGGAACCGCACCACGATAGGAAAGTAACTATTTAACCTTTGGTTATTTATATATCCAGTTCGATTTTTCTTGCCTAAATTTTATAAGCCTAACTATAATTTAGCTGCGATAAGTAGGACCTCCGGATCGTCCCAAAACCCGGAATTCCGAACGTTGCGAGTTCTATTAGTCCTATCATCCATTCAATGAAGTGTATTTGTTGAATGATTTTAGTCGTTTATACGACCTTAATGAAAAATTGGAGATTAAATAATATGAAAAAATCACTATTAGTCGTCCCTGCGCTTGGTGTCATGTTACTAGCCGCCGCGGGATCTGTCGGTGGAACCGTTGCTTGGTTCACCTCCGCTTCTAGCGTCGATGCTAAGATTTCTACTTTTAGAGCCCAGGCAATGGATGGTAATTTGGAATTAGAAATGGGTGCCGGCAAGGGAACCACGGTGTCTAATAACATTGTTGCCGTTTCTGCCGACGATCGTATGACCCACGCTTCTTATGACCATATTAATGATAAACTATTTACTCGTTCTTCCGACGGCAAAGGTGGCGTTCGTGTGTTAGTTGATGGTACAAATCCTGCCACCAATCCTAGAGAATTGGCCAAAGCCGATTTTGATGGACATGGCAACAACATGTACTTTGCTGTCACTTGGACCATGACCTTCAGCTACACATGGGCTACCGAGAGCGCTGTTAATTTGTACTTTGATCCCTCCAGCACTATTGATTTAGTTGAGGAGCGTGCAGAATTCTCTGCCAGCAGCACCTATGTAAAAAGCGCCAAAGTTAGCAAAGGTGGGAAAGTCTATGAGGCGAAGGAAGCCATCACTGAAGCCGGTGAGTGGAACCCTGAACAATGGGATGAAATCGGCGACACAATAAATGGCTTCCGCATCGCTTTTATTGGCGAACAATATGCTGAAACCCAAGGTGATAGCCCTACCAAAACTTCTACCACCGATCATGGCTGCACTGCTAACAAACGCGTTTGGGCAAACAAGGGTGCTGCCGGCGAAGGAACCGACCCTGCCAATCC
>CAMOQM010000126.1 GCA_946622925.1 uncultured Caryophanales bacterium
CATGCTATATTCCAACGTTTCCCCATCTTGAACGGATATTTCGTTGTTAGCATAGGTCAAAACCGGGGTTGGTAATCTACGATAAGTAGCGGTGGTGGGAGTGGCATAGGCCCCTTCTCCAGCCACGCCACGGATGGAAACGTTATAGGTGCCCGGGTTAGTCATATTGAAAGCCTGGGCGTTGGTGGTGGGGTTGAAGGTTGAACCATTGATGACGACTTCATAGCTGGAAGCATCGATGGCGTCCCATTTTAGGGTTCCAGCTTCTTGGTCATAGGTAAGGTTTTGAACCTGGTTTAGTTTTTGCAAAGTGATCTTTTGGGAAGAATCGCTATCGATGAAAGCGGAGACACCATTGCTGCCTTTTTTGGAATTGGAAGCGAAGACCGTGACGTCGTATTTGGTATAGAAGCCGACGTTATTTAGGTCGTAACTGGAAGCCTGGTTGGTGGAACGACTGATTTCTTTGGCGTTCGCAGGATCGGTTAAAACAACGGTGTAGGTTTCGCCATTATTGACCGGTTCCCAACTTAGGATGCCGGTTGCACTATTGAACTGCGGTGAAGGGGCGTTGAGTTTATGGGCATTAATGGTGATGCTTACCCTCTTGGAGTAGTTCATGTAAGAAGCGATGACTTCTTTGGTGCCGATGAATTCTTTATCGTAGCCATCTAGTTTCAAGACGGTGCCATCGAGGGTTTTGCCTTCTTTATTGAAACCATTACCAACCACGACTTTGATTTTCTCTAGAGTAGGGGTGAAATCTTGGCCATAGGTTAAGGTGTAGGAATCTTCCAAACCGATGACGTTGGTAACGCCATCTTGAGACATTCCTAAAACTACGGGGGTGGCGGCGCCGGCCCCGACGATGATGACGCCTCCGGCGATGATGGAGCCAAGTAAGGCGGTCGCGGCTTTTAAGTTGGAGGCCGCACGTAAGGTATGAGCCATTAACGTTTACCTCCTTCGATTTCTTTGGAGAATTGGATGAAAGCCTTATTAAGGGCTTTAACGTGTTTCCTTAAGGTCGCGTGTTTGAATAGTTGACCAGTGGGATAGACTTCTTTGACGAATTCTTGGTCGTCTAAGGTGGCGTTAATGAAATCGATGAAGAATTCTTTGAATTGGGCGTTATCCGCGGTTTGGGCTAAGTAATCGGCGAATTCAAAGAAAGCGAGTTCATCATATTTGCCGTTTTTGTCCCTAAGAGATTCTTTGATACGGTTGACCGAAAGCAAAACCGAGAGGTCTTTGGCGTCGCTACGGCTGGACATGTAGTAGTTCTTGTAGAGTTTGACCCAAGAACGCGGGGTGACGGCATTGCATTCCTTGATGTCGGACATGACGTGGACGACGGTGTTGAAATCGCCGATTAAAGAACGGCAGAAGACAACCCTAAGGACGACTTCGGCTAACCTATTCCAAGTTTTGCCTTTATCGGAGAAGGTGGCAAGTTCACTAGACAAAGCCGTTATCTCGGTTTTGATGGTGTTAGCCCCTTTAACGTCGATATTTTGGATTTCAGCATCGAGGTTGATGGGGAACGATTTGTTTAGCTCAAGCTGGACTTCGAGCAAGGTTTCATCCGCGCCGTTGGCTTTGACGATATCGTGAAGTTCTTTCCATCTCTTTTCGGAAAGAAGGATGACCATGGATTGTTCGTCTTCGCCCGAACTCAAACAAGTACAATCACAGTATTTGCACTTATAGCGACCGATTTCGACTTTCTCTAAGCCATCGGGTGCGCCACAATGCGGACATTTGATAGCGACCATTTTTATAGCCATACAATGTCTTCCTTTCTAGTAGCAACTAAAATCTATTTCCTAACTGGAAATAATACCTATGGAGAATTCTTTGTCATTAAAACCGGCCAAATTTGGCGCTTTACTGGCGGTCTAGGGGTAGAAACCCTAGACAAACCGGTTTTTGAAACCTATACTTGCCCTCGTGACTAAGGTCACCGCGGAGTTCGGCCTCTAAATCCTTCGCGTAAAAGAATAAAACCAAGGAGAAACAACCATGAAAGAAAACCGTCCGCCTTTTTCGCAACGTGCCAAAAGGTATTTCCGAGGGACGATCCTATTACTAAGGTCCATCCCATCCCCTGTGGTGGCCCTTTTTGTTATTTCGGTCGTCACTATGAACTTATTGGCCAACAAGACCCTTTTACAGAACGAGATCATCGCCATCGACGGCGGTATCTTAGTTAGCTGGCTCTCATTCCTATGCATGGATGTCGTCACTAAGCACTTCGGGCCTAGGGCCAGTACGAGGATGTCGATCTTCGCCATCGGGGTCAACTTGCTAACCTGCTTGATTTTTTGGATCGTATCCATCATCCCAAACCCGGAAACTGACTATACGGTTTTTAACCAAATAATCGGCGGAACCTGGTTTATCCTTTTATCCTCCACGATTGCCTTCTTGGCCTCCGCGATCATCAATAATTTCAGCAACTATATCATTGGCAAAGCCTTCAAGAAGAACCCCGATGGAGGTCTAGCCTATTTCACCCGTACTTATATCTCAACTTTCATTGCCCAGTTCTTTGATAACCTCATCTTTGCCATGCTTACCTTTATGGTTTTCGCCCCGATTTTCTGGGGTGGGTTCCACTGGACTTTTGTACAATGTTTGACCTGCTCGTTGTTAGGGGCTGCCTTAGAGCTAGTTATGGAGGTTATCTTCTCCCCGATTGGCTTTGGAGTTACCAAATATTGGAAGAAGGAAAACGTCGGCAAAGACTATTTTGCCTACGTTGAAGAAACCGGAGGCAAACTATGAGAGTTTTAATCACCGGAAGCGGGCGCGGGATTGGCTTAGCCGCGGCCAAAAGATTCCTTGAACAAGGCTATGAAGTTTATGGAATAGATTTACGCGAAAACCCTTTAAATTGCGCCAATTATCATCATTATCAGTTAGATTTGCGGGATTTTTCGGCTTTTCCCGAACTTCCGGAAATGGATTATATTTTCCTCAATGCCGGACTTCAAAATAGTGACGACGACATTGAGAATAACCTCAAATCAACGATCGCAGTCGCCGAAAAATATTGCCAATCTTCCAGTTTAAAATCCGTGCTTTTTAATGCTTCGGCCTCGGCTAGAAATGGCTATGAATTCCCTGCCTATGTCGCCTCTAAAGCGGGCATCGTTGGCTATATGAAAAACCTCGCCTGTCGCTTAGCTAGCAAAGGGGTGACGGTGAATAGTTTATCCCTAGGCGGAGTCCTAACTTCCTCCAATAAAGAAGTCATGGATGATCCCGCTTCCTGGGAGGCCATCATGAAAGTTACTCCGCTTAAGAAATGGGCTAGTCTAGACGAGGTTGCGGACTGGGTTTACTTCTTATTAGTCACCAACAAATCGATGTCTGGACAAGACGTTTTGGTGGATAATGGCGAGAACGATCTAAACTGCACATT
>CAMOQM010000127.1 GCA_946622925.1 uncultured Caryophanales bacterium
CTCGACGTTATCGATGTTTATGACGCGGGTCGCGCTAGGCAAGCGGGAGAGGAGGTATTTCTGCAATTCGGTCTTCCCACTCCCCGTCTCCCCGGCGATGACGATCGACTTATGCTTAGCTAAGGCCTCTAGGATAATCCGCTTACTTTTGCCGGGGAAGAAATCGGGGTCATCGCTAACCGCCGAACCCTTTTTGCCAATACGCAAGGAGAAAGAATAGGCCTTTTTATCGCCAACCCTAACCACCGAAAAGAACATCGCGTTAAGCCTATATTTGCCAAAAGAGACATCCAATATCGGGTTTAAATAGGTGAATTGCTTCTCGGCGAAATTGGAGATTTGACGTAAGAAATTACCGATCTCTAGGTTCTCGACTTTAATATCCGCTTTACGGCGACCACGTAATTTATCTTCATAGAAGATATCCACGCCATTAAAGGCGATATCGGTTATCTCTTCCCTACCAAGCAAAGGGGCAAGGAAGGAAGCTTCCAAAAAGGCCACGATCCGATCTTTATCCATATTATCTTTTCTCCAAGGCGAAAACCGCCGTATAGCTTTGACTTAATGTCAAAGTCATCTGCACGTCGAGATTAATCCTCACCGCATCGATTAATCCCGCGTAATGCCTAGCCTTCCCTTTGACCTCAAAGGAATAGGAACGGGCGCAATATTTGAGGTTAAGGGCAAAATACTCATCGAGGTCCCGCCTTAATCCATCCATATCGAAAAACGGGGTTGGGGCATAGGAATCACTATGTTCGGCCACCACCATCACGTTATTCTCGACGATTCCTTTATATAGTCCGAGATAAGCGCTTTGGGTGCCGGATACGGCGTAAGCGGCGTTAAAGAAAAGGACCGAGAAGAACAATATTACGGAGATAAGAAAGCCGCTAAGCATCGTCTTTGCCTCCGATTACTACCCCATATTCGGCTTCCCCCGCTTCCCCAAAGAAGCGACGCGGGAAAGTCACGCTATCCTCAATGATGAAAGAGTCCCTAGATACGGAGACGTTTTTTAACACTACCTGGAAGCGACAGGTATCGCTATCGTGTCCTTGCCTTAAGGGCAAATAAAGGTTCTTCGAGGAAAACGAATATAACGTCGACTCCGTTATTTGATAATCCTTCCGTGAATAATAGACCCAGTCCTTAAGCAAGAAAGAATAAGAAATCTCATCCTCGGTCCGATAATCCTCATGGACGGTTAATGGGATGGAGCGATATCCGCCCACCACTTCGCCTAATCCTTCGAAATCCTCGATATTATCTAAGATCCTTAGTTCCGCCGAGAAATTTGCGCCACCCGCCATTTGGAAAAGGGAATCATAAAGGCATTTGAAACGATAATTGGTGAATGGGAAGCGCCGCGAGGAAGAAGAATCCTCAGCATCTATACCTTCGAATGAATAGTGTTCCTTGATGCTTCTCATCTTGCTAGGATCGCGGTAATCAAAAGCATAGGTCGTCCGGTTCGGGCTAAGAATGCTATCTTGGCTAACCTTCTTATATTCGTAACGCTCCGAACAAGTCACGTGGACAAAGGCCGTCCCTTCATAAGCGGAAGGCGAAGAAGAACCGGGATAAGCTTGGGAAAACCCGAACTGGATATCGAAACTTTCCTTTTCGGTGACTTCTTCGGGGATTTGTAAGCTATAGCCTAACGTTCCATGGATATCCGGATAGGAATTGACTTCATCTAGGATTAGTTCATCCCCTTCCATATGGCCGACATAGGCATAAAAACCCGGGAACCTATTCGTGTTGATTAGACATGAGATAAGCCCTTTTTCGCCCTTAAAGCATGGGAAAACCGTATATTCCCAATCTAAATGGGTGACACTAGAGGCGGCTTTAGGCGAAGGTAATCCTAATAACGCCAAAGAAGAAAGCAAACAAAGCTCAACCCTCATGCCATTAGCTCCTTTATCTTCTCTTGCATCTGCAAAAAGGCGGAGTCATAGCTAAGCTTTTGATATTCGCCTAGATACCAAAACTTATAATGGCGGTCTTTTTCCAAACATTCTTTAACGAAAAAGCGGCGCTCGGCATTGCCTAGGTTTTCATAAAAGTCTTTGATTTTCCTTATAAACGAAGAGGCTTCGGGACTGCGGTTACGCGCCAAAAACGTTTCATCGAGGTCATAAATATGGCTATCCGGTGATCTGCCTAAGGCAAGTAGACAAAGTCTAAACTTCTCCCTAAGGCTCCTAGATTGCTCGCTTTCCTTCAAGAAACGTTCCATAGAATTTGCTCCTCCTACTTTCTTATACGGATTTAGAAGGCCAAAATGGGAAAAATTGTTTCTTAAAGCCTAAGGTGAGATAATAACGCCATGATTCTTTTAGTCGGGGCTAGCGCCTCTGGAAAAACCGAAATTGCCAAGTATTTGGCTAAAAGCCACGGTATCAAAAAAGCCATCACCCACACCACCAGGAAAATGCGGGAAGGGGAAAGGCAAGACGTCGATTATCATTTTGTCGACGAAGCAACTTTTCAGCGGATGTTAAAAGAAGATAAATTCGTCGAACATACTTGCTATAACGGCAACCATTATGGCTGCAGTAAAGACGAAATCGCCGACGATAAATGCGTAATTCTTGATCCCGAAGGACTAAAGTCATTCTTGGCTTTAAATAACCAAAGCCTCGTTTCTTTTTATCTTTACGCCTCCAAAGAAACTAGAAAAGCCAGGATGCAAGGAAGAGGCGATGACCCTAAAGCCATCGAAAGCCGGCTCGCTAATGACGAAATCGCCTTTAACGAGGATAACCTCGCGCCCGTTAACTATAAGATCAACTGTGACGAAGGCGACGTGGCCACCCTCGCGGAAAAGATATTAAAACTCTATAAAGACAAACTATCTTCTATTTAGCCTTGCGGCGAGGATGATAACTAACGATGGCCGACTCCACCACATAGGGGTCGGCTTTTTCGACCATGACGTCGATTTTGCCGTCTTTAAATTTATCGCCTGTCTTAGCGAAGCGGCCTAACTTCGCGGTTATATAGCCGGAGACCGTCACGAATTCTTCCCCTTCTTCTTCGCTTAGGCCGAATTTCTCATTGAAGGCCTCAATTTGCATCGAGCCTAAAACGCGGTAGGTATTCCGTTTCTCTAGCTTCTGGATATATTCGATCCGGCTTTCGGTTTCATCATACATCTCACCCACTAGCTCTTCCAAAATGTCTTCCATGGTCAAAATGCCTTCGTTACCACCGAACTCATCTTTAACCAAGGCGATGTGGCTCTTATTTTGTTTAAACAAAGCTAGAACCGAGGAAATAGGCATGGAGGAAGGCACGGAAAGGATGGGGAGCATAAGTTCCTCGATTTCCGGCTTCTTGCCCCTTAGAAGGGCCTTTTGGAGGTTTTTAAGGGGTATGTAGCCGATGATGTTGTCTAGATTCTTCTTATAAAC
>CAMOQM010000128.1 GCA_946622925.1 uncultured Caryophanales bacterium
GATCTCGGGTGAGCGCGTATGCGATATCCATTTCTCCTATGACGTAGCGATGCGTAATTTCATCACCTCCTATTATGAAAACGGAGGCGATAAGCCGATGACCTTCCTCCACGCCTATAATACCGGGCGTTTGCTCTATCGATCCGAAAAGGTCTTCGTTAGGACCCATGAAGAACTTGGCAAGGAATATAAGGTCATCAATTGCTCCGACTCCTACACCAACACCTACCACGAGTTCCTTGATCTCTTTAATAGCGATAAGGATCTAAAAGGCACTTATATCTGCTACCGCGATTCCATCGCCGCCGCGGTTGAAAACGCCGCTCTCGACGTCGGAAAGAAAGTTCCTGAAGATATCGAAATCGTTTCTTTGGTCGGTACCAAATATGCCTATATCTTCCGTCCGACCATCACTTCCTTCCATATCGATATGCAAGACGCCGGGAAGCGGGCGATGTATATGCTAACCGACCTTCTCCACGATACCCTTACCGAGAAAACGGCACGTATCGAACCCCGTTTATTTATCGGCCAATCGACCATAAAAAGGTAAGTAAAACTTATCCAATCCGTCCTTCGGGGCGGATTTTTTTCTTTAGAAAAGATTCGATTTCCTTAGATTTTTAGCACTCTCCTATTGAAACTGCTAAAGTTCCGTCCTATATTATTGGCATACCTAGGAGGTAAGTCTCATGATAAAACCATTACAAGACAATGTTTTGTTAGAAAAAGTCCCGAACGAAAAGAAAGTCGGATCCATCGTTTTAACCAGTGAAAAGAAGGCTGGTAACGTCGCGACCGTCATCGAAGTCGGGCCGGGCAAAAAAGATAAGGAAGGAAAACTAGTTCCCCTAACCTTGAAAGTAGGGGATAAGGTCGTTTACCGCGAATATAGCGGCACCGAATTCGAACATGAAGGACGTAAGTTCCTATTAATCCGCGAAGAAGATGTCCTCGCGGTAATCGAATAAAGGAGGATTATTATGGCTAAGGAAATTAAATTCGGGGCTGTTGCCCGTAGCGAAATGGTCGAAGGGGTCGATACCCTCGCCAACACCGTCAAATTGACGCTTGGTCCAAAGGGCCGTAACGTCGTTTTGGATAAGGGATATGGTTCGCCCTTAATCACCAATGACGGCGTCACCATCGCCAAAGAAATCGAACTAAAGAACAATTTCGCCAATATGGGCGCTAAGCTCGTCTACGAAGTCGCTTCCAAGACCAACGATGCGGCGGGAGATGGCACCACGACCGCCACTGTTTTGGCCCAAGAGATGATTCACCGCGGCATTGCCGAGGTCGAAAAAGGCGCAAATCCCGTGTTTTTACGCAATGGTATGGAAAAAGCCGGTAAGGCCGTGGCCGAGGAACTATTAAAGATTTCCCGTCCTATCGATACCAATGAAGATATCCGTTCCGTCGCCACGATTTCTTCGGGCGATCCTAAGGTTGGCGAATTGATCGCCCAAGCCATGGAGAAAGTCGGAAAGAACGGGGTTATCTCCGTCGATGATTCCAAGGGCGTTGAGGATGAACTTGCCATCACCCAAGGCCTTGAATTCGATAAGGGCTATATTTCTCCTTATATGGTCACCGACCGCGAAAAGATGGTGGCCGAACTTGAAGACGCCTATGTCTTCGTCACCGATTTGAAGATCTCTAACGTCAATGACATCGTGCCTTTGTTACAAGGTGTGGTGGATAGCCATAAGCCGTTGCTTATAATCGCCGATGACCTTGATGCCGACGTCACCTCGACCATCGTCGTCAATAAGCTCCGTGGCACCTTCAACGTAGTAGCGGTTAAAGCCCCTGAATTCGGGGATGCCCAGAAAGCCGCTTTGGAAGATATCGCCATCACTACCGGCGCCACCTTCGTCTCCAAAGATCTTGGCATGGAATTAAAAGACGTGACCATGGATGTCCTTGGTAAGGTTAAGAGGGCGACCATCCGTAAAGATAAGACCGTCCTTGTTGGCGGAGAAGGGGATAAGGAAGCTATCGCCAAACGTATCTCCGAACTTCTCTCCCAACATCAAGCTTCGACTTCCGAATATGATAAGAAGGGCTTATCCAAACGTATCGCCAAATTAAGCGATGGCGTGGCCGTATTAAAGGTTGGGGCCCTAACCGAAGCTGAACTTAAGGAAAAGAAACTCCGCATCGAAGACGCCCTTAACGCCACTAAGGCCGCCGTTAGCGAAGGCATCGTCGTCGGTGGGGGAGCCGCTTTGGTGGAAGTCTACCGCAAGCTCAAAGATACCCTCAAAGATGAACGCAAGGATGTCCAAGCCGGTATCGATGCCGTCTTAGAGTCGCTAACTTCCCCCTTATTCCAAATCGCCGAAAACGCTGGCTATGAAGGTAAGGAAATCGTCGCTAAGCAACTTAAGGAAAAAGAAGGCGTTGGTTTCGATGCAAAGGACGGCAAATGGACCAATATGTTCGATGATGGCATCGTCGATCCGACCAAGGTCACCCGTTCGGCCGTGCTAAATGCTTCTTCCATCGCCGCCTTATTCGTCACCACCGAAGGTGCGGTAAGCGAGATCAAGGAAGAAAAGCCCACCGCTGCGGCCATGCCCGAGATGTATTAATCCTTCAAAATAAGTTAGCCCCTTTCGAAAGAGAGGGGTTTTCTTATTGGTTTAATGCCAATAAGGAGGATTATCTACCAATTCATCCTAACTTCAGTTAGAATAGCGTCGCTATGGAAAATATCATCGAAGATTTGAATTACCGTGGGCTAGTCGCCCAATACTCTAACGAAGAGGCCGTCAAAGAACTCCTCTCCACCAAACAGACCCTTTATTGTGGCTTTGATCCAAGTGCCTCCTCTATGCACCTTGGCAATTACGTCATGATTTCTTTGCTTAAACGCTTCCAAAAAGCCGGGCACCGCGTCGTTGCTTTAGTAGGCGGAGCCACCGGCATGATCGGCGATCCTTCCGGCAAAAGCAAGGAACGTAATATCCAAACCAAGGAAGTTTTGGAAGCCAATACCAAGTCCATCCACGATCAACTCGCCAAGTATATCGATTTAAGCGATCCGGAAAAAGGCGTGCTCGTTTCTAACTATGATTGGTTAGGCCATATGGAGGTCATCGATTTCCTACGTGACTATGGAAAATTCTTCTCCATCAACTACATGCTTTCTAAGGAAATCGTCAAGTCGCGTCTAGAGGCCGGGATTTCCTTCACCGAATTCTCCTATCAGCTCCTCCAATCCGTCGACTTCTATCACCTCCATCATACCTATGGGGTCAATATCCAATTAGGCGGCAATGATCAGTGGGGCAATTTAACCTCCGGTCTAGAATTAATCCGTAAAATCGATGGCGATGACGAGAAAGACGAATGTTTGACCGCCCACCTTATTTA
>CAMOQM010000129.1 GCA_946622925.1 uncultured Caryophanales bacterium
GATCTCTTCTGGGATCGGCGTGGAACGTACCTTCCCCGTCAACACCCCCTCGATCGCCAAGATCGAAGTGGTCAAGCGCGGTAAGGTCCGCCGCAACAAGATCACCTACATGCGTAAGCTCTCCGGCAAGGCTGCCCGTATCAAATCGGTCGACTAAACCAGAAAATCATTATTTAAGTGACAGACCCTCGTTATTGAGGGTCTTTTTGTTACTTCTGGGCGCCTATGCGCTTATAATGTAGCCATATGTGCCCTTCCCCGATGGATTCGACCTTACAGACCCCCATCGCCCCGGCTAAAAAGAAAAAGCCGAAGTGGCGGATTCCCCTTTATATTCTGGGGGCCGTGGCTTTGCTATACGGCGGAACCGTGGGTGGGACCATCGCCTATTTCAATCTTTCTTTCGATTTACCCATCTTCATCAATGGTTTATCGATGTATCCCTTCCTTAATGCGGATGGGGAGAAATATGAAAACGGGCATTATCGGAAATACGTATTTAACGATGGCAACGCCGAAACTGGGGATATCGTCGATTTTGGATATGCTAAGTCGCTAGCCAAGCTCGATGCTAAGCAGGATTTAAGACGTTATGACATCATCATGACTTATTATCCTAGCGATTATAAAACCAATACCGATGGCTCCTTGGCCCGCGATTCTAGTGGCCATCTTACTTTGCTACTTGGGGCCTCGCCTAAGATTAAGCGCATCATCGCTTTGCCAAAAGAAAAGTTGACCTATACCGTTACTAGCGAAGAAGGGGAATACGCTAATCCAATATGGGGTGAAACCGTCATCACCTCGGAAACTTATCCAAATGGAGAAAAACTCAAACCTTTATATAAGGTTAGCGACTACCATATCGGAGATGGCTATTATAACTATCCCAAAACCTCCTATGGCTGGGCGGCCGCTTCGGCTTTGGACAATCCTTCCTTTTCGTTGCAGCTAAATGAAAACGAATTTGTGGTGGCCGGGGATAACCGCGGCTATTCCTCCGACTCGTTATCGAAACGCTTTGCCGTCACTAGCGAAATGATCGTAGGCAAGGTCTATTATATCGCTGGGAAGGCCAAGATGGTTTCTAGCGGTGGAGGCAATTCCATCGATGCCGGGTATGGCTTTGCCTTTACCCCTTGGAATATCAGGAGGATTGGCTGATGGCTCAACAAGGCGTGCATTATTTCCCGGGCCATATGCAAAAGGCCCTGCGTCAAATGAAGGAATACCTCGGGGTCATCGACCTCGTGGTGGAGATTTTAGATGCTAGAGCCCCCTTATCTTCCCGCAATCCTTTGATTAATTCGCTTATTGGCAATAAGCCAAGGGTCATATTGCTATCGAAGCAAGATTATGCCGACGAAGAGATGACTAAGCGCTGGATCGATTATTTCGCCCAAGAAGGCATACCCGCCTTTACCGCCAATTTGATGAAAGGGAAAATCATCGGTCTACTTAATCAAACTTCCGCCCCTTTGATGGCGAAGAAGAGGGAGAAAGAAGCTAAATACGGCATGAAGAAGCAACCTATTCGGGTCATGGTCGTTGGCATTCCTAACGTCGGTAAGTCGACTTTTATCAACAATGTGGTTGGCAAGAAGAAAGCCGTAACCGGAAATAAGGCCGGGGTTACGCGGGCCGAACAATGGATCAAAATCAATGACGATTTCATCTTGTTAGATACCCCTGGCGTCTTGCCGATGAATTATGCCGATGGGGAAATCGCCGTCAATTTGGCTTTATTGGGCTCGATGCGCGAGGACGTCTTGCCCACCTATGAACTCGCAAAAACCTTATTAAATAGATTTAAGGAATCTTATCCTGAGGCCTTGAAGGGGCGTTTTGATATCGATAAGGTCGATGCCGACTTCGATGGATTACTAGAAAAGATAGCCCTGAAGCGGGGACTATTAGAAGGCTCTTCCCCCTCTTTGGAAAAGGCCGCTTATTTGTTAATCAAAGAGTTTAAAGACGGAGTGCTTGGCCATTTCTCGCTGGAGGGTCCTAAATGCTCGAATTAGAGAAAGAGTATTATAGCGATACCATCAAATTGATCGCCGGGGCCGATGAAGCGGGTAGGGGGCCTCTAGCGGGTCCGGTCGTGGTGGCCGCCCTTATTTTCCCACCCGATTACCAAAACGAAGACATCAATGACTCCAAGCAGTTAACCGCGGCTAAGCGCGATGCCCTTTTTGAAGAGATAAAGCAGCACGCCTTAGCCTACGCCATCGAATTTGGGACGCCCGAAGAAATCGATAAAGAGAATATCTATGCCTGCACCCAAAGACTATTTAGGAAGGCTTTGTTATCTTTATCCGTCAAACCTGATTTCGTTTTAACCGACGCCATGCCTTTGCCTTCTTTTCCTTACCCTTATGAAAAGATAATAAAAGGCGATGCCAAGGCCTTATGTATCGCCGGGGCCTCGATACTAGCCAAGGTGACCAGAGACCGTTACATGGAAGAATTAGAAAAGAAATATCCCGCCTTTTCCTTTGGTGAACATAAGGGCTATGGAACCAAAAAGCATTTAGAAGAATTAGAGAAAAACGGACCTATCGAAGGGGTCCACCGGAAGTCCTATGCCCCGGTCGCGAAGTTCTATAGCGAGCAACTAACTTTATTTTAATTTCCCATTTTGCCCCCTTTTCTCCGTATAAGTAATTGGAGGGACATTATGGAAATATCAATACAGTCCAAACAACTCCTCGTGGCTTTAGCTATCAAAAATAGGGGCGATGCCCGGGCCTTAAGGAGGTCGATCGTCGCTAGGGAAAGATTAGAAGACGAGGAAATAGCAAAATACCTAAAGGAATGCAAAGACCATGTTTTGACGGTTTTTGACGAGGCCTATCCGCGATTCTTGGAAAAGATATATCCAATGCCGGTGGTTTTGTTTTATCGGGGCAACATCAATCTTATCCGGGATATGGATAGTTGTATCGGCATCGTTGGGTCGCGGGAGACTAACGAATATTCCAAAACCAAAACCAGGGCCCTGGCTTCTTCATTAGCCAAACGAGGTTTTACCATCATTTCGGGTTTAGCTAGAGGGATAGATACGGTGGCCCTCGAAGCGGCTTTGCCTTATGGGAAGGCGGTGGCGGTAATTGGTAATGGGACTAGATATTATTACCCTGCGGAAAATGAGGAACTCCAAAATCAAATCGCCAAATATGGGTTGGTCCTAAGCGAATACCCAACCTTCTTTCCGCCGGCGCAATGGCAATTTGTGGCCCGTAACCGCTTGATTGCGGCTTTGTCGACGCTAGTGGTGGTCTCCGACGCTAGGCGTCAAAGTGGGGCTTTAATCACGGCCACGTTAGCGTCTAAATATGGCCATGATGTGGGGGCCTTCCCCCATGATGACGATGGG
>CAMOQM010000130.1 GCA_946622925.1 uncultured Caryophanales bacterium
ATGCCTAAGGCTTTCCATTGGGGAGCGTGATAGGCGGGAAGGTCCATGATGAAGGGCGGAACCTTTTCCCTCTGGGTGGTCCAGTGCATCAAGATGACCATGGCAATGGCGAGAACCAAACCGATCATATAGGTGCCAAAGCCCACTAAATCGGCATTCCAGCCCCACTTTGAGGATAAGATGGCGGCGATGGCGGCGACCGCGGTGACCTTAGCGCCGCAGCAGAAGAAAGCGATGACGCGGATGGTCGCGGTCCTTTCCTTATCGGTATTAAGGGTGCGGGTATTAATCATGGCGGGGACGCCACATCCATAGCCCATTAGCATCGGGATAAAGGCACGTCCAGATAAGCCAGCCCGACGGAAGATACGGTCGAAGACGAAGGCGACACGGGCCATATAACCGGAATCTTCAAGCAAGCTGAAGAAGAAGAATAAGCAGAGGATTTGGGGTAAGAAGCCGATGACGGCGAAGAAGCCATCGTTAATGACTGAGCCAAGTAACCCCACGGTCCAGCCAGGAGTCCCGGCGTTAGTTAAGCCAGATTCTATGCCTCCCCATATCCAGCCGGTTAAAGAGGAGACAAAGTTAGCTAAGATCACGCCCGGGGAATTAATACCGCCGGCGGCATATTGGCCAAATTCATTTACTTCCCTAGCGTTCCAGAATAAGGATTCAAAGGGCGAACGCGGGAAACAATCTCCGAATTGGACGCCCATGTGTCCTAGGTAGAACAAGTCTTCCGAGAAAGTTAGGTGGAAGATTAATAGCAACGCTACTAGGAAGATAGGTATAGCCGCCCATCTATTGGTCAAGACGCGGTCGATTTTATCGGACAAAGTAAGTTTTTCCTTAGCCGAGGCTTTGACGCCGGAACGGGTCTTAACCAAGGTGCCAGTGATATATTTATATCTAGCATCGGCGGTATCGGCTTCGAAGTCGGATTCGCCTTCGCCAAGTAGCTCACGGGCCTTTTTGACGAGCTCTTCGTGATCTTGGGCTTCCTTTTCGTCATTTTCAAGCGCCTTGATGGCATGGAACAAAGGATGGGAGATTTCGTTTTCATCGAAGATCTTTTTGGCTTCTTCGACGATATGACCATATTTCTTATCGCTTTCTAAAACGGAGACGCCTTTCCTTTTTTTGCCGGCTTCTAGGATAGCTTGCGACATAAGGAAATCGAGATTAGATTGCTTTAAGGCCGAGATTTGGACGACGGGGCAACCTAATAGTTTAGATAGCTCAACCGTATCGATGGTTTGGCCTTCTTTTTCTAAGACGTCGGTCATATTCAAGGCCACGACCATCGGGACGTCCATCTCCATGATCTGGGTGGTCATGAAGAGGTTACGTTCGAAGTTGGTGGAGTCGATGACGTTAATGACGACATCGGGTTTTTCCCTAATGATGAAGTCACGGGAGATGACTTCTTCTGGGGTATAGGGAGAAAGAGAATAAATGCCCGGCAAGTCCACGACTTCGGCGCTTTCCTTGGTCTTCCTATTCTTATAGGTACCCACCCTTTTTTCGACGGTGACGCCCGGCCAGTTGCCAACGTAAGCCGTGGCCCCGGTGAGCGAATTAAATAAGGTCGTCTTGCCGCAATTAGGATTGCCAGCGAGGGCGACGGTGATTCTTTTATCTGACATTTCGCCCCTCCTATTTGGTCTCTACTTCCACGTTGATCGCTTCATCCTTACGCAGCGAGAGCTCATAGCCCCTTAAGGTGATTTCAATCGGATCGCCTAAGGGAGCCTTTTTGCGGAGATAGACCTCCGCGCCCGGGGTTAATCCCATGTCAAATAGGCGGCGTCTAACGCGTCCTTCCCCATTGACCTTAACGATTACTCCGGATTCGCCGATGGCGAATTGGTCCAAAGTTTTTTTCATTTGGTTTATCCCTTCTAAAAGTTAACGACTCATTAAGCCACGAAGATGCGGCTTTCGGGTTCCCTATCTAAGGCTAGACGGGAACCCTTCACTAAAACCACGACCGCCCCACCGCTAGAAGACAAGACGGTGACTTTGGCTTCCACGGTTATCCCTAAGGCGGCTAAGCGGCTGGTTTCCTTGGGGTCGGTTGCGATCCTAGTTATCATTATTTCTGTATTTGTAGGTGCTAAGAATATCGGCATAGGTTTCTCTTTCAACGCCTACAATAATACATGCGTGGTCCTATAATTCAAGAAAAAGTTAATTTAATTTAACATTTTGTTTGCTTGATTAGCCAAAAATATCCTTTATCCTTATTTTCATGAACGAAAAAATCCAACTTTACTTCGGCCAAGCCGATGCCGTTAACGGAGGTTTATTAGCCACCTCTTTAGAAAAGGCGGGTTATCAGTTAAACGTTAATGCCGTTAAATTCGATCCCGATACCCTAGCGATGCTTATCCTTTCCGATAACGTCGAAATGGAAGACTTATTCCTAGTGGCTCCTTGGTTAAAAAAGCAATACGAATATTGTTCCTACCCCCACTTAAAGCTTATGCCGGTATTTGTCTATGATTCCACTAAGGTTGATCCCGAAGAAGCCTTCGAAGGCAAAGTCGGCGAACTCTACGAAGAATTGATGTCCGGGGAATTCAAACCCTTTGGCTTCGATAAGGCAAAAGAAAAACCGCTGGAGGAATTCCCGCGGATTCTCGATGAATATCTAGATTAGGCTAAGGCCCCGAATAAAACGGTCTTAGCGATCTGCTCAATAGCCTCCGTGTAGGAGATATTGAGTTTTCTTAATGTCGAGCCCTTATATAAGGAGACCATGGCGGAAGATAGCAAGGCCACGACGATTTCGGAATTGACATTGGGCTTAACGGTGCCATCGCGTTTGCCTTTATCCATGAGGGAGAGGAAATAATCCCAGTTGGATTCATAGGCCTTAAGGAACTTGCTATAGAAGACCGGTTCATAGGTTTCGAACTCGAAGATCTTGGAAATATCGATTTTGGTTTCCCATTCGGTCCGGATGGATAAGATCTTGATGAGCTTCTCCTTAATGGAGAGGTTAGGATCCTCATAAACGGCTTTTTGCCCGTCGATGACGTTGCGGGTGGCCTGCTCAAGAATGAAATCATAGATCCCAGTTTTAGAAGGGAAATACTTGTAGATGGTTTTCTTGGAAATGTGGATAGGTTTGCAAACTGAATCCAAAGTGACTTTCGGACCCACTTCATTGAATTGGTTCACAAATTCATCAACGATGGCTAATTTGACATTGTTATCGTACATTACGCTTAAAACCTC
>CAMOQM010000131.1 GCA_946622925.1 uncultured Caryophanales bacterium
GCGTATCAAGGCTTAGATCGAAGAAAGGAAAGAAACGCACGGGGTCTTGCTTTTCTCCATCTAGGGAATAAGAAATTGAAGATGGCAAGAAATAAGAAAGATCATATTCGAACGTCACCGAATTAAGGCCTTCTAAAACGTCTTGGGCCGATTCCAGTAATGGACGTTTCCTTTTGACTAAGGTCAAAGGAGAATTTGGCAATTCGATTTTTTCCTCCTCGGAAAGATAGACGACCTGGTAGCCTAGAATCCGACTTTGTTGCTGCTCCAAACTAGCCTGACTGCCTTGGAAAAAACCAATGGTTAATCCCATCGCGGCAAAACCCACCACTCCCGCGAAAAAACACAATAAGTTCTTAGCTACATTTCGCTTTAGGTTTCGCTTAGTAAAAAGATTGGACCAGCCTTCATGGTTAGCGAATTTCCTTTTCTCGCGCACGGGCCGTTCCTTTATCGAGTTCGAAACCGCCACCCGCCCGTCATTGAGCTTGATTTTGATATCCGCATATTCCTCGATAAAAGTGGGATTATGGCTTACGAAAACAACCAATCGGGTCTTGCTGACCCTTGATAGGATATCCATGACGGTTTTCGCGCTTTTTTGATCAAGGGCTCCGGTTGGTTCGTCGGCGAATATCACCGATGGATCGTTGATAAGGGCTCTACATAAAGCCACCCTTTGCTTTTCACCTCCGGAAAGGGTATCTACATTTCTATTTTCAAATCCATTTAAGCCAACTTCGGAAAGCAATTCATTAACTTTCTTCCGTAAATTAATTCGCTTCTTACCACCGATTTTATAAGGTAGGGCAACGTTTTCGAAAACGCTCAAACCATCGATTAAATTATAGTGTTGGAAAACTAAGGCCACTTCCTTGCCTAAATAGTTTTCTTTGGCCTTACCTTCTAGCAACTTTCCTTGGAAATAGACCTTTCCGCCGCTAGGGGTATCTAGACCAGAAAGAAGATTTAGCAAAGTGGTTTTTCCTGATCCCGACTTTCCAGCGATGCCAACCATCCCTTGCTTAGGCAAAGAAAAGCTCGTCTTCCTTAAGGCAAAGAAAGTCTTTTTACCAATGGGATAGGCTTTATAAATCTTCTTTACGCTTAACAAAAAAAGACCTCCTATTACCTTTTACGGAATTTAGGGGGTCAAATGGGAAATTATTTTACCAAAGGGCCTTCGTGATGGGCGATGACCTTCTTGATTTTGCCATTGAATTTATCACGGTCGATCATCATGACGTTGCCACATCCTAGACACATAATCTTGATGTCGGCACCCACCCTAACGATTTGGAAGGTCTTGCTCCTAGCGTGGCAAGGATGGGGACGTTTCATCTCCACCTCGTCATAAAGGGCGTATTGGATTACTTCCATGGGAGGCTCTCCATCTCTTCGGCAAGGGGAACTTTGGGAAGCCCCGGCATGGTGAAGATGGTGCCGGTAAGCGGAATAAGGAAGTGCGAACCGGCGGCGAGGTTAATCTCCCTGACGTGGATTTTAAAGCCGGTCGGGGCACCTTGAATCTTAGGGGAATCGGTAAAGGATAACGGGGTCTTGGCCATGCAAATGAAGGCATCACCATAGCCTAAGGCATCATATTCTTCTAGTTGTTTCTTGGCCAAATCGGAATATTCAACCCCATCGGCGCCATAAATTTCTTTGCAAATCCTCTCTATCTTGACCAAATTAGGTTCATGACGGTCATAAAGAGGTTTGTAATTGCATTCTCCCTCTTCCAAGGATTCGACAACCCTCTTGGCTAGTTCCTTAGCCCCATCGCCTCCATCGAGGAAAGCGGAGTTGATGGCGAAACGATAGCCCTTATCTTCACACCACTTACGGAGTAGTTCGATCTCGGCTTTGGTATCGGTTGGGAAGACATTGATACCCACGGTGACCGGTAGTCCGAACTTGCGGATGTTTTCGATATGGCGGTAAAGGTTAGGAATGCCTTTCTCTAAAGCTTCGAGGTTCTCCTTATCGAGATCTTCGAAGGCAACACCGCCATGGAGCTTAAGGGCCCTGACAGTGGCAACCATGACGCAAGCCGCGGGTTTAAGACCGCCGACTTGGCATTTGATATCAAGGAATTTCTCGGCTCCTAGGTCAGCGCCGAAGCCAGCCTCGGTGATTACGATATCGGCGAGTTTCAAGGCGGCCTTGGTGGCGATTAGGGCATTACAACCATGGGCGATATTAGCGAAGGGTCCGCCTTGGATCAAAGCAGGATTGTTCTCTAAAGTTTGGACTAGGTTAGGCATGAAGGCATCGCGCATTAGTTTCATGACCGCGTGGCTGACTTTGAAATCGGCCACGGTTAAGGGCTTGCCTTGTTCATCGTAAGCCACGATGATTCTCTTCAACCTCTCAAGAAAGTCTTCCGGAGAAGAGGCTAAGCAATAAATGGCCATTAGCTCGCTAGCGACGGTGATATTGAAGGAAGAATGATGGGGAATACCCTTGGGATCGTTTTCGGCGACGGTGATATCGCGGAGCGACCTATCGTTCATATCCAAAGCCCTCTTCCAAACAATCCGGTTCGGATCGATGTGGAGGGGGTTACCTTGATAAAGACTATTTTCAATAACCGCCGAGATTAGGTTGATGGAAGAAGTCAGGGCATGGAAGTCGCCGGTGAAATGTAAATCGATGTCGTCTTTGGGACCAATCGAAGCCTTGCCTCCGCCGGTGGCCCCACCCTTAATCCCAAAGACCGGGCCTAAGGAAGGTTCGCGTAAAGCAATTAAGGCCTTCTTTCCGATTTTAGCCATGCCATCGGCTAATCCGATGGAGGTAGTAGTCTTACCTTCGCCGGCTTTAGTTGGGGTGATGGCGGTCACCAAAACTAGTTTTCCATCTTTCCTGGATTCTAGATCAGGGATCGCGGAAAGGTCGATTTTGGCTTTATACCGGCCATAGGGCAATATCGCCTCTTCGGGCAGATTCAATTTCTTAGCTACTTCTTGAATTTGTTTTAAAGGCATGGGTATTCTCCTTTGCTAACTTAGTCAGTATTAGATGATAATCTCAAAATAATATTTTGACAGCCCTAAATGCTTTCTTTTAAGTCATTTAGGATTTCTTCTTCATCTTTTATCCACTTGATATCGAATTGATTACGGAAGAAGGTCATTTGGCGCTTAACGTAATTACGAGTATTCTTTTTAATTAATTCTTTGGTTTCTTCAAGGCTAGCCTCCCCATCGAAAGAAGGGAAGGTTTCCTTAAC
>CAMOQM010000132.1 GCA_946622925.1 uncultured Caryophanales bacterium
ATGTGATTTTCTGTTTCCTGTC
The DNA here is from genome assembly GCA_946622925.1 of uncultured Caryophanales bacterium. Lineage (GTDB taxonomy): Bacteria > Bacillota_I > Bacilli_A > RFN20 > CAG-826 > Alloenteromonas. Next base: position 23 of record CAMOQM010000132.1, read on the forward strand.
CATAATCTACTTGATTTTAGCATTCTTTAAAGTGCTTACAAGGGTTTTTCGGTTAGATTGGCTTGCAAGAGGCCACCTTCTCCCCCTTTTCCCTATCTAATGCCGGATTAAAGTCCAATATCTAACCGTCCGGTTATAAAACCATGGCAAACGCAGTCAAAAACCCAAAAATATAACCAAGAGGTTAGAAATGGGCATATTTAGAAAAAGCTTACTGCCTAAATGAGGCTAATCTTGGAATGGGCAAGGTCCCGGGCCTTCTTAATCCCACACAAATGGGACCTAAGAAGATAATCGTGAGCCAAATCCAAGCTATCCTGGCTATAGCCTTTTTTAAGTAATATCTTTTCGTTTTCCTGTAAAGAATCGGCGAGGTCTAAAAGATTATTGAGATTAAGATTATCAAGCATATATCTAATGATTTCCCCTACTTCTCCAGGGCAAGCGATTAATTCATTTGGCGAGAAATCCCGGCGGTAATCTAAGAATGCTTCCCGACGTTTACTGGTTAGCCTTTTGATCGCGGATTCAACCAAAACCAAAGTCAAGGCCACGAAAACGCTCTCTATGTCTTTTATCTTATTCGAACAAGTTTGATAATAGGCCCCTTTAACCCCATCCATCCTAACCGAGAGGTGAAAACCTAGCCCCGATCTAGTTGGATAATAACCCCGGATGATATGGCCTAAACCATATTGCTTTTGGATTAAGGGATATAGTTTGCCGAAATTATCCGCATCAACCACTTGCTTCCGACCTTTTAGTTTAACTTGGAACGAACTGGTTTTAGGCAATTCGTCCATAAATGGACGGTATTTGGCGAATAACTGTTGCTGGATTAAATCAAATTCTTCCCCGACTAACGCCCTTTCGCCTTCGAATATCCGATTGCATTCGTTTTCTAAAATATCGCCTTCGAAATGATATTCATGGCCCTCGATTTTATCGTCTATGACGCTGAAAGTAGGATAGGGAGAAGGATATTCGTATTCCTCGCCTTCCGCGTATTCAAGCAGGAAAACCTCGGGTATTTCATGGCCGTTTTTCCTAACGATATCCTGATATCCCCACAAGATGAATACGAAGTCATTTTGATGGAGGGTTCCAACATAATCATGGCTTTGCTTATCCCCATTATCAAAACTAGCTTCAATCCAAAATGAATAGGCGCTTTCACCCTTATAGTCGCATATTTCTTCATTATGGGAACAATAGGTATTAACCGCCTTAAAGAAAGGGAAAGCGTCATTCACTACAAATCCATCATCGTCATGTTTATAGATAAAGGAGGTCTCGCTTAAAGATAAACGATGCTCCTCCCCTAAATAATTAACGATGATATCAATGGAGATAAAACGTCTCATTTGCCTTCATCTTCCTTCTTACAATAGGCGATATATTCCTCATTCTCGTTTTCGGCGGCCATATCGAGCATGAACTCATAGGTCTTATCGCGGAGTTTCTTGCGCTTTTCCGCCAGAGGAAGATCTTTATCGGGACGGATGGCCTTACCGATATGGATGGTCATCGCCGGCTTGCCGCTTTTGCAGAACTTCCGTTTCCGATAAGTGACGCATAAAGGCACCACCGCGGCATTAAGTTCGGCCGGATAGACGAAACTACTATCGCCATAAGGGCGGATATGGGTGCAATAAGGCCAGATATGGGCTTCGGGATAGATGATGACGGCCCGTTTCTGGGCGATGCGGTATTTAAGACATTCGACGAATCCCTTATGTTCCTTAGGGGTTTCAGGAACCGGGACGCAGCCTAAAAGCTGAACCAAATACCTAATCCCTGGAATCGAGGTGGCGTCTTGGTCGGCCACGATATAGCCGCGCCTTGCTCCCGAAACAAATAGTTGAACGATCATGGCGTCAACAATCTGGGTATGGTTGCAATAAAAGAACACGCCCTGACGGCGGACCATCTTCATATTCTTCTTACCCTTAACCCGGATTCCAAAGATGAGTTTTACCGGTAACCAAAGTAAGGGAATGGCGATAATCCAATATAACAAAAAGGATAACATCCGCGAAAAAATGTCCTTGTGGGCGTACTTAAAGTTTTCCGGCAAGGGGCGATGATCGATCTTGGTCCCCGCGAAGTCGTCGTTTAAGGGATCGTTATAGTAGATGATTTTCTTCGGCTTCACTGCTGCAATTATTCCCCTTATCCGAGATGGTGGCAACATTATTCGGAATTAGTTAAATGAAATTTAGATAATTTGTTTCTTGCTGATGAAAAATAGACGCCAAAGGAACGATGGTTCAGTTGTCTACGAATTGTGGACAACTCATCACGCTGAAAACCCTAGGTAAAACAAAAGCCGGAATCTTGTTTCGATCCCGGCTTTACTAAGCAACTGGTTGCGGGTGATAGATTTGAACTACCGACCTCCAGGTTATGGGCCTGGCGAGCTACCGGACTGCTCTAACCCGCGATAGCGAGGCATAGTATAAGCCCCTCACCCTCAATTAACAAGCCCAATTTTCTTAACTAAGTTAACCAAATTCCAAAAAGCATGGATTTTCTTGATAAAAACGCTTTTATATAACCATCCCAAAACCCGGCATCTAAGATGCCAAGGCGAGGTATTTATAAAAAAGAGAAACCCCCACTTTTTAGGTGAGGGTAGAAAGTTTATTTCTTGTTGGCTTCCACCGCCGCGGCGGCTACCGAGGCGATATTAGCGATGCCTTCGCTATTTTGGGGAAGGAAGATCTTGGTGGCTTGGCCATCGGCGACTTTGCCAAGGGCTTCGTAGTAACGAAGGGTTAGGACTTCTTGGCTCGGGGCGGCGGCTTTTAAGGCCTCTAGACCTTTGGCTTCGGCTTCGCGGACTAAGCGGATACCTTCAGCTTCGGCGGCCTTCATCTCACGGAGAGACTGAGCTTGACCTTCGGCCCGGAGAATCGCGGTTTGCTTTTCGGCGTCGGCGTTAAGGATGGCGGATTGTTTCTTACCTTCGGCGATAAGGATTTCAGATTGCTTTTGACCTTCGGCGAGTAAGATCTTTTCACGTTTTTCACGTTCGGCCCGCATCTGACGTTCCATGGATTCGCGGATATCGTTAGGCGGTAGGATGTTCTTAACTTCGACGCGGTTGACCTTGATGCCCCAGGGGTCGGTGGCTTCATCGAGGATAACCCTCATCTTTTCGTTGATGATGTCACGGC
>CAMOQM010000133.1 GCA_946622925.1 uncultured Caryophanales bacterium
GCCAAAGTCCGCCTAATGCTCACCAACTTCCATGGCGAAAACAACGTCATCGAACCTCTATGTGGCATCGATTCTCGCTTTGGACAGGTCTTTGTTAAGACTTCCTCCGAGCTTGGAGATGATGGTTTGATCGCCTCTAATGAAGCCACGCATGGCTTGATGTATCAGCCCATCGGCGGAAACTCCGGAGCCTTTAAATCCGCCTCCTACCAAGAAGACGCTAGAGGCGAGCATGAATTCGATAACTACTATTGCTACGATTTCACCGCCGTCAAAGACGAAGAAGGCAATAAGCTGACCTTCCAAGGCGCTAACTTCTACCTATAATTGCCTAATAGACAATCGTCTCTTACCCCAAGAGGCGATTTTTCTTTATTTGCTTTTAGCAAAACACTAAAATCAAATTATGGAACAGCTCTCGGAAATCGTCGGCAAGAATTTGGCTTCGTTAAGAAAAGCCAAAGGCCTGACCCAACAAGAATTAGCCAAAGAGATAAATTATTCGGATAAATCCATTTCCAAATGGGAACTGGGCTATTCCATTCCCTCGGTCGACGTATTAAAGGATTTCGCCGATTTCTATGGGGTTACCGTCGATTATCTGATTAAGCCTCAGAAGGAAGAAGAACTGGTTGCGACCGCCACCAAAGAAAAACCATGGGTCAATATCAATCACGGCCTAATCCTAGCGATGTCGATGGCTTTCGTTATCTTGGTGGCCATATCCGTTTTCATCTCCGAATATTACTCCCCCTTCTCCCAAAAGCCGGGCGACCCAAGCGATCGCACCTGGGCTTGGGCCATCTTCATCTGGATGATTCCGGTATGCCTATTGATCGCGGCCTTTGAGGTAAGACGCTTCTGGCATAACAAGTTAGCTTTCGTAATTCTTATCTCCGCTTTTATTTGGACGGTTTTGCTCTCATTTATCATTCAGTTCACCTATTTCAACAAACCCTCGGAAAACATTTGGTACATCTTAGCCGTTGGGGTACCGCTTCAAATCATCATAATCCTTTGGGCTAACCTCAGGCTTAGACCGAAAAACAAATAAGAGAAAACGAATCCACGGGGTTCGTTTTTTATAATTTCTCCAAACTGGAGAAATCGTTTCCGCGTTCCCGATACTTGCGTGCGCCCGCCTTTACGTATAATGCCTGCGCGATGAAACGCCTTAACTTTGTTAAAACCGTTACCCTGATTTCCCTAGCTAGCCTAGGCCTTTCTTCGTGCGATTTGGCTAATGCCTATAGCGTCCCTTCCCCCACTTTAAAAACTAACCAAACCATCAAAAAGCAAGCCCAGGAAATGCTAGATAAAGGGTTTGGCATAGAGATCGGCTCTTTTGTTATGGATATTCCCAATAGCAAAGGCGGCCAAGCCACCATTTCCGCTTCCTCGGGCAGCCTTTATCTTGGACTAGATGGCTTATCCATCCATAAGCTCAAATTAGATTTGGATGCCCCACTTTCTTATAACGGCGTGACCAAGGTTATTCAAGCCAATGTCCCGGGGGATGAAAAGCTTTATGTTTCGCTTACCGATCCTAACACCCTAACGCCTTCTCGCCCGGGGGTCCTTTTAAAAGCCTCCATCGCCCCCATGGATTCCACCGAAGAGCTAAGTTCATCGGAATCGGGCGTGGATTCTTCCACTAGAGGCGTCTATTACTACGAATATGGCCAACTAGATTATTTCATCGCCTCGGTTTTGGAATCTTTCGGTGTTGAGCCTTTTAAGCTATTTAACCAAGAAGGCGGATTTGCCATAGATAGCCAAGATATTATCGACGCCTTCGATGAAATCGAGGAAATAAGAACCAACTATTATCGCTATAAGCCATTAGGGCAAGACAATCCCTTAAGCGTGGGCTTACAAAGCGAAAATGGGGTCATTTCCAAAATCGAATTCCCCTGCCAAGAAGAAAATGGCACCCAAGACCAATATGAACTAGAAAATGGACTAAAGGTTTATTTTGGAGGCTTGGTAAAAGCCGCCGTAGACCACGATTACGAGCCGTCCTTTACCGATTCGGCCTACATGCAAATCGAAGACTCATTGGCCCTTGTTACCGAGTTAGGGAACTACGTTTCAGCCAAGCAATATGGGTTTACGGGATCCTTCTCCTTAGTCCATAACGAAGCCGCCGTAGCGGGTTCTTCCACCACCTTTGCCCGTCCCGCGGTCCAAGAAAGCGCCACTTTGGAAATATCAGGTAACGCCGATTTGACCGAAGAAGGCGATAACATCGGGGTATCTTTGGCCTTAAGACAAGGTTCCAATTTAGAATCCATCGCTTTGGACTTAGCTAGAAAAGACCAAGCCAAAAACCGCAAAGCCTATCTAGAGGTTAACCATTCATCGGACCCTTCTAAAGCCATTAAATTCAAAACCGATACCAAAACCGTTTCCTCGCTATTCTCCGATTTGAAACGGGCCTTGTCCAATAAAGACATCGAAAATGAAACCATCACCTCGCTAATATCCGGTCTATTGGCCTCTGGAAAGCAGATTAACGCCGCCATCGACGCCATCAAAGGTTCAGCCATTTTCGCTTCCATTGAGAAAAACGAATACCAATCCATCCTCGATACCATCGTTAGCTATAGCTATGGTCCCGAGTTAATGACCTTAAAAGTCGATTTATCCAAGATTTCCATGGTTGGTCAGGCGACCGTTACCTTAGCTAGAAACGCCTCCTCCTTAATCGGCGTCCGCCTCGATAACGTTGGGATCCAAACCGATGATCCGGAGAACCCTTTTGAATTCACCATCGATGGTTCCCTTAACGTCACTAATTACGCGGAAAAGCAAATTAGCGAAGCCGAATATGATGAATTAGATGGATTGCCTGGCTGGCAGAATTGGATTGAACAAATCGCCGGAGCCGTGGATGAGGAAGGCAACTATATTTCTAATCCCACCCACCAGCTCAGCGCCACCTTAAGCGGCTATCTCATCAAGACCAACAAAAACGATCCTAACGCCGATGTCTCCTCGGATATTTCCGTGCCTATCACGACTTTCGATGGGGTCCACACCACCACCAAATCCCAAGGCTTCACCTTCTCAGGGGAAATGGGCTTTGATTTAGCTAAGAAAATCGGTACGGGCCACGCCGTCATCACCGA
>CAMOQM010000134.1 GCA_946622925.1 uncultured Caryophanales bacterium
CTCGTAAAACGTAATTCCGTCTATGACCCGACCACCATCGGTAAGGACGCCCCATATGGAGAGGGGGTTAAGTCGGCTTTAGATTATGTGGCCGAACTTGGCCTTAGCTATGGCTTTAAAGTCGATAAATGCGATGGAAGGGCCACGGAAATCTCCTTTGGCGAGAATGGTCCCTTAATCGGGGTCTATGGCCATAGCGACGTCGTCCCCGTATCGGGTAAATGGGATAATCCTCCCTTTGGGGCGACCATTGTCGGCGAAGGCAAGGAAGCCAAGATGATCGGTAGGGGAACTACCGATGATAAGGGCCCCCTCATCGCTTCCTTTTTCGCTATTAAGTTATTAAAAGATAACGGACTTATTTCTAATTTCCGGGTCCGTTTAGTCACCGGAGGCGATGAAGAAAGGGGTTCTAGTTGTTTAGCCTACTATTTTGAAAAACTCCATAAGCCCCATTGCGATTATGGCTTTACCCCGGATGCCGAATTCCCCTTGATTTACGCCGAAAAAGCCATTACCAGAGCCGATTTATATAAGACCATCGACTTAGGTCCCATCATGGCGATCGACGGCGGGGTGGTCTCCAATGCCGTCTGCGATCGCATCGTCATCACCCTTCCCAAAGACAATAAGCTCAAAGAAGCCATCGCCAAGGTTGAGAAAGCCAGCTATGACGAAGCCGGGGATATCGCCATCGTCACTTTCAGAGGCAAATCCGCCCACGGATCGACGCCCCAATTCGGCGTTAACGCCGCTTTGAAGGCCTTTGCCTTCTTTGGCGAATTCTATAATATCGATTTCCTTTCTAGACTAGCCTTGACCTTATCCGATCCTAATGGCCGCAATTTCGGCGGCTATAGCGAATCGCCTAACTTCGGGGAGAGTAAGGATTCCACCTATAACTATGGCATCGTCAAATATGGAAGCGATAAGAAACTTACCATCTCCGTCGATTTCCGTTATGGGGAAGCCGGCAAGCCCGAAGAAAACCTAGCCGCTTTGGCTAAGGCTACCGGCATGGAAGTCAATAAATGGGGTTCTTCGCCCATGCTTTGTTTTGATAAGAAGTCCCCGTTAGTGTCGACCCTTATGAAATCCTATAAGCATATGACCCACCGTTTCTTCGATAAGCCCATCGCCATCGGAGGCGGAACCTATGCTAAAGAAGCCAAAAACACCGTGGCCTATGGGGCGACGTTCAAAGGCAGGGAAGGCAATATCCATTCGCCTAACGAATATATCTACCTTCAAGACTTCTACGATCAAATCGCCATCTACGCCGACGCCATCTATTCCCTAGGACAATTAAAGAAGTGAGAGGCCGCCATAAAGCTTGGGCCGCTCCCTATATGGCCGAGCATAACGACATAGTTAGGGAAGTTTTATCTAGCGAGGATAAATTCTTTTCCTTTGCCCCTTTATATTTGGAAGTTGGAATTGGAAAAGGGGATTTCATCGTGGGCATGGCCCAAAAGTTTCCCGGTCATTATCTAGGGCTAGAAAAGGAAGTCTCCATCGCCGGTATGGCCGCGCGGAAAGTGGTGGAATCAAATTTAGATAACGTCATTATCCGCTGCGGCGATTTCGATTTCGTCTATGAGGAAATCAAAGATGTGAAATTCGATGGGGTCTATCTTAACTTTTCCGACCCCTGGCCTAAGAAAAAACACGCCAAGCGTCGACTTACTTTCGCTCCAAGGTTAGAGAAGTTCTTCGCTTTGATCAAAGAGGGTGGCTTCTTAAAGATTAAAACCGATAACGATATCCTCTATGAGTTCACCAAAGAGGAACTTGTTAAGACCAAATTCAAGGTCGTTAAGATAATGGATGATTACCCCGTGGATGAAGTTAATGACGTCCAAAGCGAATATGAAAGGAATTTCCGCTTACTAGGCCAACCAATCCACCGAATCGAATGCATTAAGGAAGGAGAATAACCATGCGTCTTTTCTATCAAAACTCCCAAGAAGGCAAAACCCTTTATGTGGTCTTTGTCCCTAACGATATCCCCGATAAAGTAGCCAAGGTCGGAAACGTCGTTAAACTAGAAAAAGGCGGTGCCCTAGTCGGCTATAACCTATTTAATATCGAATTAGATGAGGCTATGGGCATGGTCGTTAATCCTAAGGAGGCTTCCTTAGCTAAGGTTAACGAAGAGCTATCCAAAGCCGGATTCGCTCCTCTTGATGCCCCCAAGGATTCCTTATATCACGTCGTTAAGGTCGTTAAGAAGGAAGAACATCCTTTGGATGAACGTTCCTCGATTCTAACTCTTGATGACGGAGGCAAGACTTTATCCACCGTCACCCGTTACCAAAATATTAGCGAAGGCGACAAGATAGTGGTAGCTCTTGATCTTTGCCAGAAGTTTGACGGAACCTTATTTAATAAGAAAGTCGTCCGCAATATCCCAATCGAGGCTGAGGTCTGCTCGCCCGCCGATTTGCGCCTTGGGGAAGAAGGCAGGGCGGCCTATATTGAAAATAACCTCCAAGAAGGTCAGGATTTCTTCATTAAATAAATAATTACCGATTTACCAAAAAGGTCGACTATGTCGGCTTTTTTCTTTCGCTTTCTGAAAAAACAGGTCAAATGATGAAAAATTTTTCATTGCCACATCTTATTTCTTCCGTATAATGGCCACGGAGGTCCCACCATGAAGAATCTAAAAGACCGCATTACCATTTACCAAGTCGCCCAAGCCGCCGGGGTTTCTTTAGCTACCGTTAGTAGGGTTATCAATTCCCGCGAAACCGTCTCCCCCGCGACCCGGAAGAAAGTTGAAGACACCATTGCCGCCTTAGGCTATAAACCTTCAGGTTTAGCCCAAGCCTTGGCTACCAATAGGACCACCAATATCGGGGTCGTCATCCCTAGCGCCAACTACGTTTATATCTCTAACATCCTTTCTGGTATCACCGAAGTGGCTAGGGAAAAGAATTACACCTTAACCGTTTTCTCGACCTCCCATAGCCGCGAGGAAGCCTTATCCACCATCGACAAGGTCATCACCACCCACGTCGATGGCGCCATCATCTTTGATGACCAATTAGGGCCCGATGACGTTAAGCAAATCGCTTCCTATAACATCCCGACCGTCGTCATCGATAATAAGA
>CAMOQM010000135.1 GCA_946622925.1 uncultured Caryophanales bacterium
AAGACCATGAACGAGAACAAGGGCGAGCCTTCCCCTGCCTCCAATTTCATTGGCCAGGACATCGAAGCCACCATCCGTAACATCAACTTCGTCAGAAGCAACGCCAAAGTCACCAATGCCATCTATAAGAACATGGAAGACAAGATCGTGGCCCTCATCGAGAACATGACCGGTCGCCGCGACCTCCCCGTTGGCAAACGTTTCCCCGATGTCATGAGGGAAACCGTCGAAACCATCAACCTCTATATCCGCGATGCCGAAGCCGCCTTCCGCGCTTGCTATGGCCCGCTCGTCCAAGCTTTGCTTGAACAAGTCAAAGCCGATGACGAAGCCCGCGCCCGTGGCGAAGCCCCCCAAGCCGCCGGCAGCGCTAATGACGTCGAAAAGAAAGCCTAATTTATGTCCAAAGAAAGAAAACTCCAACTTAGCAGAAAGGAATGGATCGTCTATTCGATTCTCCTTTTCGTTGCCTTCGTAGGTTTAGTTTTCGTGGTGATTGGCATCATCGGTGATTATCTCCCGGTGGTGGCCAGCAAAAACTGGGTTAGGATCTCCGAAGCCGCCTGGCTCACCAATTGGTCGCCCCTAGGCTATAGATATTGGGGTATCGTCCTCTTATGCGGAGGCCTCATCCTCTTCTCCCTTGCCCTGGTCCTCTTCTCCAGGGAATCCGACCGCGACTCCGAGCGTGCCCAGCGTAGGGCCAAGCGCCTAGCCGCGATGAACCAAATCGAAGCAGAAGAAACCAAAGCCGAGTAAAATCGGCTTTTTTGATGCTATTTGCTTTTAGGCAAAGCCAAAATGCTCTATGATTTAACCAGCACTAGGAGGTGCAATTTATGGTAAATATGAGAAAAGCCGCCATCATCGGCTGCGGATTCGTCGGTAGCTCCGCCGCGTTCGCTTTAATGGATAAGGGATTATTCTCCGAACTCGTCCTAATCGACGCTAATAAGCAAAGGGCCGAAGGTGAGGCCATGGATTTGTCCCATGGTTTGCCATATCTTCGCCCCATGAAGGTCTATGCCGGCGAATATAGCGATCTAAAAGACGCCGCAGTCATCGTCATCACCGCCGGGGCCGCCCAAAAGCCCGGTGAGACCCGTCTTGATTTGATCAACAAGAACGTGGCCATCATGAAGTCCATCGTCTCCCAAATCAAAGAAGTGGGGGTCGAAGGCATCTTATTAATCGTCGCTAACCCCGTCGATATCCTTACCCACGTCGCCTTAAAAGAATCCGGACTTCCCAAGAACCGCGTCTTCGGTTCGGGCACCGTCCTTGATACCGCCAGGTTTAAATATCTTCTTTCCGAACGCCTTAACGTCGACTCCCGTAACGTCCACGCCGTCGTCATCGGCGAGCATGGCGATTCCGAACTCTGCGTTTGGTCGATCGCCAACATCTCGGGCATTCCTTTAACCGATTTCGCCGAACTTAATGGCATCACCCATCACGAAGAAGAGATGCAGAAGATCTACGAAGAGGTCCGTGATTCCGCTTACGAGATCATCGCTAGGAAAGGCGCTACCTATTATGGGGTCGCCCGGGCTATCGCTAGGATCTGCTCTTGCATCATCAATAACGAAAACACCATGCTTCCGGTCTCGGTCGAACTCGATGGAACCTATGGTTTAAGCGGACTTGCCCTTTCTATCCCAACCTTAGTTGGCAAAGAAGGTGCCCAAAGGGTTTTGGAGCTTCCGCTTAATGTCCGTGAAAAACGTGAATTAAAAGCCTCAGCCGAAGCCTTAAAGGCCGTCATCGAAAAAATCGGTTACTAATAGTAGTTAACTAAGCCTCCTATCGGAGAAACCCGATGGGAGGTTTTTCTTGCCTATGTGCGCACGAAACCACCTTGTTTCAAAACGAGGTTTAAACTAAGATTAAACGCAGAGAGGTCAAATTATGAAACGGCATAAATATTTGATGGTTTTATCGATAACCGCTTTGCTTTCATTAGGCGCTTGTGGCACTCCATCCTCAAGTGGTAGCGGTGGAAACGCTAGCAATAGCGGCGGAAATAGTGGCACCAACTCCTCGGTTTCTAGTGGCGACACTTCTTCTAAAGGCACTTCTAGCGGCAAAACTTCCAGTAAGACTTCTAAGTCTTCTACGCCTTGGTCTGGCACCGAAATGCCAGCCACCCAAGATATCGTCTTGCTTTGCGCGAAGAACACTGGCTATACCAATGCCTATGCTTGGGTAAGTGCTTCGCAGGTCCTAACCGAGGCGTGGCCCGGCAGCGCCATGGAAGAATATGACGATTATTGGCATTGCTATCGTTTTGAAAATCCTACCGTCACCAAATTCTCGGTTATTTTCAATAACGGCGGGTCCCAAACCAAGGATTTAACCGACGTTGTCGATGGCGCCGGCTATTATTGGTACACCAAGGCCGATGGTTTCTTTGCTTCTTCCACCATGCCTAATCCTGGCGAAGGGGGAGCCCATTCCACCGAACTTCGCACCATCGAAGGACCTGGTGATTTCTCTAAGGGCGTAGATAACGCCCCGACCTATAAGGATTTCACTTTCTGGAACACCTATCCTTCTTCCTATTGGACGACTTTAAACAAATATAGCGGTTCCCGTAAGGACTTCCGTCAGGAATCCATCTATTTCGCCATCACCAGCCGCTTCTATAATGCCGACCCCGATAATGACGCCGAATGCTGGGATAATAAGAATAATCCTCCCGATGATCCAGCCTGGAGAGGCGACTTCAAAGGCCTAATCGAAAAGATGGATTACATTAAAGCTCTTGGCTTTACCGCCATCTGGATTACGCCGATCGTCTCCAATGCTTCCGGCTATGATTACCATGGCTATCATTCCTTGAATTTCCAAGCCGTCGATAACCGTCAATTAAGCGAAGACGTCGATTTCCAAACCGTCATCAACGAAGCCCATAAACGGGATATGAAGATTTGCCTCGACGTCGTCTTCAACCATACCGGCAATTTCGGCGATGAGGCCCTCTTTCCGATGTTTATCAAAGATCCCACCCAAGATCCCGATGATTTCAATGCCGAGATGCA
>CAMOQM010000136.1 GCA_946622925.1 uncultured Caryophanales bacterium
ACCGAACGGATCGGTAACTTTAGATTTCCTCGTCTCTGACGATATGACCGATTATGACATCACCTTCTTTAATCCCCGCCGCGTGGAATCCGGCGAATATAAAGAAGATGGAATCATGTTAGACGTTACGGCTGCCAATCGATTAGGCGCCAAAGTCGGAGATGAAATCAAATTCACCTTTAACGTCACCCCCATAACCTTAAAAGTCTCTGTTATCTATTCGGAAGTCAAATATCAGACTATGAGCCATGGCGTGGCCATGGCCAAGCGCTCGACTGAAATGAAAAACGCCTTCACCACCGAACCTAGGGCCTATCAACTCGCCTTTATCGCCGCCAAAGATAAAACCAAATGTGCCGCAATGCTTAATAACTACGTTCCATGGGGAAAGTTTTACTCCCTTGAAGAATACAAAGAAGTTATAAACCAATCCGGAACATATACGGATGAGCAAATCCAAGAAATGTACAATTTCGAAAAAGAGAAATTTGAGAAGGGCAAGTTCGTCAATTCCGTGCAGGATAAAGCCACCTATATGGCCGGCGCCGAGGATACCGTTTCTTCCAAAAAGCAAAACGCCTTCCGCTTATCTATCTTATTTGCCATCATCGTTCCATTAGCCTTAGCCGGTGGATTAGTTGGTTATGACGCTTTAACCAAAGCTAAAGACGAAACCGAAAAGAGCAATGGACGTTCACGTTCTAGTTATCTCAAGTCCAAATTAATCGATAACGGGGTCGCTACTGGCATTGCCACCGGTGTCTCCTTAATCGGGGTTATCGTCTATGGCGCAATCCGTTCCTCCATGAACGTAGGCACGATATTGCTATATTCCTTGCCCGCCATCGCCGCCTTCTTAATCGCTTTGCCCTTCGTCTTCCTCTTCACTAAGCACCTTTATGGCGCCAAACAAGCCGAGACCCAAGAAGTCCCAGCAGTGGAAGCTCCGAGAGAAGAAGCCCCCAAGGAAGAGCAACCCGATAAGGAGTAAAAGTGCTCTTCTTTAGGCGATTTATCCATGATTTGTTGCCATCTATATTGATAGGCTTGGCGGTTTTGGTTTTTTGCCTATTCTCTTTTGCTTCGGGCTCATCATCCCTAACCCAAGCCCAAATACTTTCTTCCTCAGGCTATGAGGAAATGTTTTATTCGGCCCAACCTTATGTTGAGGTTAGCACCGGGAATAAAAAGGATACGTTCGCCGACTTTGGCGGCCTAACCGTCTATAAAGCCGGACGTTATTCAGTATCTAGTGATCTCTATATGGTTCTTCCTGGTTATAGCTATACCGGAGTATTGCCTTTTGCCGATCCTAAAATCGGGACCTTGCAAAAAGGGGAATGTCTCATTGCCAAAAACGTCATGGCGATGCGTCATCTTAATATCGGGGACACCTTAGTTCCGGGCGATAACGAAGCTAGCCGGCTGAAGATAGTTGGAGAGCTCGCTCCCATAAAGGGCTTTGCCCATGATTATTATGGGGTTGTGGTTTTTGGCTATGATCCTTATTTGCAATCATTAATGAACACGTCAGCTCCCCGTTATGCTAGCTTCGTGCCTAACCGGGTGGAAGACTTTGGCCAAATCCAAGTACTATTTGGCTCGGTCCAACCTAAAGCCAAGCTAATCGATAAGGCCAATCGCGAAGCCGTACCTAGAATTATCGGGGCCTATTTAACTACGTTAATCGCTCCTTTGGCCGTGGCGCTACTCTACCACCGCGACGAACGTAGGCGTAAAGCCAACGTAATCGCCTCTGGAGCGAGCAAATGGGCCACCCTAAGGTATTTCCTCCTTTATAAGCTTTTGACCGTTTTCCTGCCCGTTTTCGTCATTGCCACAATCTTCTTGCTTACCAATCTAGTCTATCTAAGTGGATCGCTCATCATCTTTGGTTCATTAACCTTGGTGGCCTTATTGGTGACGATCTTAGAAAGCGCCTTATTAACTCGGAGGTCCTAACATGGAAGAAGTCCTAAAAAGCCTAAATGCCGTAATCGACGTCCACGGCACTCCCGTGAGATTTGAAAACCTCGATATCCGGGGCGGGGATTTCGTTCTCATTAAAGGGCGTAATGGCTATGGCAAATCATCTTTCCTTAAGATGCTAGTAGGTCGCGATGTCGCGGTTAGATTAACTAGGGGCGATATTTCCTTCCCCTACCTCTTTCAAGATAAAGGCATGGCCCACTTTAGCGATAATGAGAAGGCTAAACTTCGTAATTCCATCGCTTACGTCCCCCAAGACGATGATTTCTTGCCAACTTATTCAATATTCTCCGCTATATATACAGGACTTAAGCAGACCGTGGATTTTTCTTCCACCATTCCCCATAACCAAAAGGCCCAAAAGAAAAAAGAATGTAAGAAGATGGTCGAGGAATATCTAAAGAAATTCTATGAAATCGGTTTGTTCCAAGATGGTGGCCATAATTCCATCTTCAAATCCCCGAAGCTACGTTCCATTTATTCTTGTTCCGGCGGGCAAAGGAAGATGTGCCAAATCGTAAACGCGATTATCCAAGCCAAGGTATTAGGATCAAAACTAATTCTTATGGATGAACCGCTAAATAACTTAGATAAGAATAATAAGAAAATCCTAAATAACGAGATACGTGACCTTTTAAAAATGGAAAACCCACCTGCCATCATGATGGTTACCCACTGCCACATATTCTTTGGCGTTAATAAGGAAATAACCATTGAAGATAGCAAAGATGGAAGGGTCGCAAGCTTTGTTTCATCGGGAGATAACCTCTTCTCTTCTTGTTTAATCGAAGGCAACGAAAAAGAAGGCTACTACGAGATCGAAAAGGCCTTATAAAGAATTCAGACTGTTTTCTATATAGATACATTCTAGCGTTAGACGTTTTTTCTTATATTGCAAAATTCGAACACAATAATATTTCGATGAGTACTAAGGATTTTCACGTTTGATTTAACAACATTTAACCACGCTCATCCTGTCCCAAAAATGGGTCTAGAAAATAGAAAAGAAAACGCCACGCATCGCTGCGTGGTGTCGCCTTGGCTTTCAGG
>CAMOQM010000137.1 GCA_946622925.1 uncultured Caryophanales bacterium
GGATTTGACGATGCCGTATTTGGTGAGGGCTTCGAGGACGAGTTCGACGCCTTTGGAATGGTCGAGGATGGGTAAGGTTTCTTTGATGGACTTATCGGCGAACTTGATGCCGAAGATACCATCTTCATGTCCGATCCTTTCGACGTTGCCCGAACAAAGGACCTTTTCCTCGGGCATTTCATATAGTTTGTACTTTAGGGAGCTGCTCCCGGCGTTGACCGCCATTACTTTTGCCATGTTTTTCTCCTATTAGATGACGAGACGATTATACGCTTTTAATGATGATTAGAAAACTTCCCACTAGGGAAAATGCTTTAAATGGGATTACAATAGAAAAAACAAGGAGTCTAGTTATGGCTGAAATTTTTGAAACGACTTTGCATGACGGCAAAGTTTTAAAAGGCAGGAAATGGGTGGCGAAGGAAGCCAAAGCCAACTTGGTTTTCATCACCGGTATGGATGAACATTCCGCCAGATATGAAGGATTTGCGAAGTTTTTAAACGAAAACGGCGTTAATTTGCAGGTTATCGACCACTTTGGTCAGGGGTTAAATTGCCCGGATGTTAAGGATATTCAGAAGTGGCCGAAGGATGCCTTCGTCTTAACTTTGGAGGGCATTGAAAAGACGCGTGAAGAGGCCGCCAAAAACGGTTTGCCTACCATCGTTGGAGGCCATTCCATGGGTTCATTTATGATCCAAGGCTATCTCCAAGCTTATCCTAGAGCCGACCAAAAGGCCATCATCATGGGTTCCAACGGCGGTCAAAAAGGCTTGATGTCGATCGCCTATTGTCTTGCCTCTATGATGATCCACAAGGGCAATTGGGATAAGCCTAACCCCACCATGCAAAACCTTGGCTTAGGGGGCTATGCCAAAGCCATCAAGGACAGGAAGAGCGATTTGGATTGGCTTTCCTATAACGAAGAGAACGTCAAAGTCTACGCGGCCGATCCCTATTGTGGGGCCATGAATACCGGTGGCTTCTGGAAAGAGTTCCTCAAAGGAATGAAGGAAATCTGGAAAGGCAAGAACCTCCGTAAGGTTAATACGACTTCTCATATCCTTCTAGTTTCCGGCGAAGATGACCCGGTTGGCCAAATGGGTAAAGGGGTCCGTTGGCTCGAAAACACTTATAAGGTGAAAATGGGAATCAGCGACACCAAAGCCATCATCTATCCGCATATGAGGCACGAGATCCTTAATGAGGATGAGAAACTGGGGGTCATGGAAGATATCCTCGCCTTCATTAATAAATAAGGATATATAGGAAATGGGGACGCCCCATTTTCTTTTTGCCTATTTGGCTATCTTTACCGAATTATCGATTTGGCGCATAATCTTAATATGAAGACTTTTTCCAACAATCAATTAGAGCGTTACCCCCTTTACCTAAGGCTACTTAGTGACCTTCGTGATAAAGGCGAGACCGTCGTTTCTTCCCCTTACATCGCTGCTAAGCTAGGTTTTTCGGAAGAACTTGTGCGTAAGGACCTTCAAGCCGTCTGCGTCGAAAGCGGGCGTCCTAGGAAAGGCCGGAGCATCGACGATACGATTTCCGATTTGGAGGCTTTCCTTGGCTATTCCGAGCCCATGAGAGCCATCTTAGTTGGCGCCGGTAGCTTGGGTGGGGCTTTGCTTCGCTTCCCTGGCTTTGAAAGTTCGGGGTTATATATCGAAGCCGCTTTCGATTCTAGCCCCGATCATTATGGCAAGCAGATTGCCGGTAAAGACGTCTACCCAATGAATGAATTATCCGACTATATAAAACGTCATAATATCAAGTTGGCGGTTTTGACGGTTCCTTCATTCGCGGCTCAAGAAGTGGCGGAAATCCTCGCCAAAGCGGGCATCGAAGGCATTTGGAACTTCGCGCCCGTGGCTTTGGAGATTTCCCCGAAAGTCACCGTCGAAAATATTAATCTGGCCTCCTCTTTGGCGGTACTTGGCCACCGCATGAAAGAAAGAAGGAATAAACATCATGGGTGAGCAACATTTCCTTAGTTCTGGCCCTCTCCTAGATAAAGATGGCAATCTCGCCGAAGCCGGTTATGCCTTTTCTTTGGTCAAACGTTATGACCGCGACGAGATAAAGGCCGGTAAGTCCCGTATTAAGGAATGGGATTATTACTATGTCGGCAATAAAGAACATGGTTTGGCTCTGACCATTGCCGATAACGGCTATATGGGCATGCTTTCGATATCCATCCTCGATTTTGTGAAGAAAAGCGATATCACCGTTTCTAAAATAACCCTATTCCCCATGGGCAAGATGAAACTTCCCAGAACTTCTAGACAAGGGGATACGGTTTATGAAAATAAGAAGCAGGGGATAACGATGTCCTTCCTTCATCAAGGGGATAAAAGACGCCTGATTTGTAGCTTCAAAAAGTTCGGAAAAACCAAAAAATCGTTCCGTTGTGACCTCTTATTACAGGAAACTAACAAAAATTCAATGGTGATTGCGACCCCCTTTAATAAGCCCAAACATTTCTACTATAACCAGAAGATCAATAACCTCGTGGCTTCCGGTTATGCCAAGCTGGGGGATGACTATATCGACTTCAACCACGACACCTATGGGGTCCTAGATTGGGGCAGGGGAGTCTGGACTTACCGCAATACATGGTATTGGTCTTCGCTTAACGGTTTCCAAGATGGAAGGTATATCGGGTTTAACTTAGGCTATGGATTTGGGGATACTTCCAAAGCCAGCGAAAACATGTTATTCATCGATGACAGGGCCATAAAACTCGATGACGTTAAGATGGATATTCCTCTTGGACCAGGGGGCAAAGACGACTTCATGCGGCCTTGGAAATTCCGCTCAAGCACCGGAGATATATCTTTAATATTCACGCCCGTGTATGATCGCCATGCGGATATGAACCTCTTGGTGCTAAGATCCAATCAGCATCAAGTGTTCGGGACATTCTCTGGGACTATCCTTTTCGAAGGTCAGGAAATCTATATAGATGAAATGATGGGCTTTGCGGAAAAGGTCTACAATAAGTGGTAATGGAAACTGG
>CAMOQM010000138.1 GCA_946622925.1 uncultured Caryophanales bacterium
GAGGTCATTGAAATCGATAACCCCTCGAAGCTACCCGAACAAACCAGCGTCTCTTATATCGAAGAACCCTATGTCTCGGCTTCCATCATGGCCCCAAGTGAATATGTCGGGGCGATTATGGAACTATGCCAGGATAGGCGTGGCATTTATACCGATTTAGTCTATGACGATGACAATAGGGTAACCGTTAAATACGAACTCCCTTTGGCGGAAATAATCTACAATTTCTTCGATAAACTCAAATCTTTTACCAAAGGCTATGCTTCGCTTGACTATGAGCTTTCCGAATATCGGAAATCCGATTTGGCCAAGATGGATATCCTTCTTAATGGCGAAGTCATCGACGCCTTGTCTTCCATCGTTTATAAACCCAATGCCTATAACCGCGGTTTGGCCATGGTCTCGAAATTAAAGACCATCATCCCCAGACAACAATTCGAAGTCCCGATCCAAGCGGCGTTATCGAATAAGATCATCGCCAGGGCCGACATCAAGTCCATGCGTAAAGACGTTTTGGCTAAATGCTATGGTGGCGATATTTCCCGTAAGAAGAAACTCCTCGAAAAGCAAAAAGAAGGCAAAAAGAGGATGAAGGCCATCGGCTCGGTCGAGGTCCCACAGGAAGCCTTCATGTCGGTTCTTTCCTTAGATGATGACCAGTAGGGGATAAAGGGCAGGAAAATTTAAAAAACCAAAAGCGAGATTTGCTAGAAGCGGTCTTGCTTTTTCTTTATTTTTGCTTTTTTCATTAGTAGTTTTTTGGTTGATTCCGCACGCGCCTAGAGTTTTAATAATGGAAGGAAAAAGACTTATGGAACTCTACGAGCGTTTTACCGACATAGAATATAAGACCCCCAAAGGCGTCCGGGCCGCCCTTTCGATGAGCAACATCGATCCGATTTGGCAGATGATCGATAGGTATCGCCGCCAGTACGCCAAATTGTTGGATTTAAAGACGTTCAATGCATCCGGAACCTATTATTATGTCCTCTCGCCGGCTTTGGAAGAGAAATTCTCCGCCCTATTTAGGAAAATCGAGGATTTCAATAAGGCTTATAAAGAATTGGATAACGATATTCTTGAAGCTTGCCAGAAGCAGTGCCGTCTAGACTCGCTTAGCTACCTATGCCAAGTCAAAGGCATCAAAGTATCCGAATTGACCCTCAAAGCGATCATTAACAAGATGTACCGCGATGAGAATAGCGAGCTCTCTTCCGTTAAAGGCTATTTGGAAGCTTTGGAAGAACTCGCTTATAAAGGGGTAAATGAGCTCGATGAGGATTATCTGGCGAAGGAATATGAATTCGTTTGCCAAACCAATGAATTGACTTCCTTCTATCGGGCTGGACGTTCTAATGAATATATGGTTCGCATCCAAGTCGGAACCGCGCCCGAATCCTATAGCGACGATATTCCCTTGATGATGGAAAACTTGGTGGCTTTCGCCGGCAACGATCCAATAAATACCATTCTCAAATCTTTGATTTGCCTTTATGCCTTATATGCGATTAAGCCTTTCTCGGACAATAACGCCGAAATGGCCTATATCTTAGCCAAAGCCGTCTTAAATAAGTTCGGCCAAGGCGTGGCTTCTTCCTATTTGCCTCTAGAGAATTTGCTAATTCCTAGCGATGCTCTCGATGATTGCCTAGGTCAAACCATGAAAACCCGGGATATGACCTATCTTCTCCATTATTCCTTGGGAATGCTTAATAATTCTATCGATAGGATTTTGGATTTCTTCACCAAGCAAAAGCAGAATTTAATCCGGGAAGAATTCATTGCCAAAACCAAAGAGGAAGAACTGATTCCGACCCCCGTCGAAACTAGCGCCGCCCCAACCCGGTTAGTGGAAGCCCCCGTAAGTGCCACGCCGGTTACGATGGTTGAGGCTAACCCTAACCCCGAAAAAGAAGTGGAGAAGGTCGATTTCCTGC
Organism: uncultured Caryophanales bacterium; assembly: GCA_946622925.1. Classification (GTDB taxonomy): domain Bacteria; phylum Bacillota_I; class Bacilli_A; order RFN20; family CAG-826; genus Alloenteromonas. The sequence goes on from CAMOQM010000138.1 coordinate 1,938, forward strand.
CTTCTTTTGAAGGAGAAAGGGCCTTAAGCGCCCCCAAATCCTCATTAAGCGATAAGGAAGTAAAGGAAACCGCCAAATACCTTCGCGAATCCCATCCGGGATTAAGCAGAGGGCAATGCCTCTTCTATGCCTCACACTGCACTTTAGGAAGGTATTACGCCATCAACGATTACAAGAAGACGATAAAATGCGCTTATGAAACCGCCCGTACCTCCATGGATAAGCTAGCGGCCGAAGGATTCTATAAGAAACTTCAGATTAAGAACAAATTCGTCTATACCCCAATCAAGCAAGGAGAAAATAAATAATGATCCAGCCCTTAATCTTCGCCCAAAGCCAATGGTGGTGGGCCCTCGTCATCGTCGGAATCTTCGTCGTCATCGTTGGAATCGTCATTTTCATCAAACGTCACGTCAAAGCCTTTAAGACCGACGAACGTCCTAAATCCGAAAAAGAAATCGCCGCCGAAGAAGTCAATCGTTTATTAGAAACGGTCGAAGAAGATAAAAAAGAAGAAGAATGAGCGCGCCCGCCTTATACGTCCACATTCCTTTTTGCACGTCTTTTTGTCCCTATTGCGATTTCCCCAAAGCCTTCTATGAAGAAGATAGGATAGAACCTTTTTTTTCCGCGCTTTATAAAGAAATCAAAGCCAAGGCGGAAGGCCCTTACGACACGATTTACGTCGGCGGGGGTACCCCAACTTGCGTAAGTCCGGAAAAGCTTGACGAATACTTATCTTTATTACGTAACTATCTAGCTGAAAACGGGGAGTTTTCGATTGAAGCAAACCCCGAAACTTTAACCGAAGAAAAGATTAAGGTACTCGCTAAAAACGGAATCAACCGCGTTTCCATGGGCGTGCAATCCTTCCATAAGCGTCTTCTTGATTTGATGGGCCGGAAACATGATGCCTTTTGCATCGAAGAAAAAGTTGCCTTGTTACGGAAATATGGAATCGATAATATCAACCTCGATTTGATGTTTGCTTTGCCCGATGAAACTTTGGATGAAGTTAGAAAGGATATTGAGAAGATCGTGGCCCTAAAACCCACGCACGTATCCGCTTATTCCTTAATTTTAG
>CAMOQM010000139.1 GCA_946622925.1 uncultured Caryophanales bacterium
CTATTCTTCGGCAAAAATACCTGGGCGTATACCCGCCTAGGCCATATTAATCTAAGCGAAGGCGAATTAGCCGCCTTGCTAAATAAGGAATCGGTAACGGTCACCTTACGATAGTTTTCAAATTAAAAACGGGTTATTGGCTTTTTCAAAGCCTAGATCACTCTTTTTCCCATGTCCTGGATAGACGATGGTTTTATCAGGCAAAGCAGTTAACTTGGCTAGACTCTTCTCCATCATCCTAGGGGCGGCACCGGGTAAATCGCTTCTGCCAATGGAAAGGCGGAATAAGGTGTCCCCGGAAATCAAGATATCCTCACTTGGAAAATAAAAACAAAGCGAGCCCTTGGTATGGAATGGGGTTTCGATGATCTTCATTTCGCTTTTGCCTAGTTTAAAGGCATCTGCTTCCCCTACCCCTTGGGCCTTTACCTCATCCAGGCATAAAGGCTCACCAAACATCCCTTGCCCTAAATTAAGGTAAGGGTCGGTTAAATAGTCTAAATCGTCATTCCCGATATAAACGGGGATGGAGTTATCGAAATCGCTTAGCCCGATGATATGGTCATAATGGCCATGGGTAAGGAAGATGGCTTTGGGGGTGATTTGGCGCTTATCCAGATAGGCTTTTATCTTGGAATAATTAATCCCCATATCAAAGATAAAGGCCTCATTGCCGTCGGTAACGACATAGGTATTGCCTAATATTTGATGGGGAAAGGAAACGACTTCGAGCATAAGAAAAGCGGGCAAACGCCCGCCTAACCAGATTTACTTCTTTTCTTTGTGGAGGGTCATCTTGCGGCACTTGGGGCAGTACTTGGAGATTTCCATCTTGACCGGATGGGTCTTCTTGTTACGGGTGGTGTGATAGTTTTCTTCACCGCACTCGGTGCACTTTAGGATAACCTGATCGCGTTTCTTAGTAGCCATTTTTTCACTCTTCCTTTTTCGCAGGGGTTATCCTAACATAGCAATAGATGAATTTCCAATAGAAATTATGGTTAAGACAAGAAACAATACCCGAAAAGTGAACGTCGGGAACCTTCAAATCGGAGGACAAGATAGGGTCATCATCCAATCGATGTGCTCGATCAAAACCAGCAAAACCGCCCTGGTGGCCGCCCAAATCAATCGCTGCGCCGCCTTAGGGGCCGAGCTAATGCGAGTTTCGGTTTTGGACGATGAAGACGCCGATTCAATCGCGGCTTTGAAGCAAGCCACTTCCATTCCTTTGGTCGCCGATATCCATTTTAGGGCCGACCTCGCCCTTAAAGTCATGGAGCAGGGAATCGATGCCGTTAGGATCAATCCCGGCAATATCGGGGACGAAGAAAAAGTGGCTTTGGTCATCGCTAAGGCCAAAGAGAAAGGCGTGCCAATCCGCATTGGGGTCAATTCGGGTAGCTTAGATCCGACCCTCGATCCGAAATTGACCCGCGAAGAGAAACTCGTCGCCTCGGCCAAAAAGCACGTCGCCATCTTAGAAAAATACGATTTCCACGATATCGTCATTTCCTTAAAGGCCTCTTCGGTTTTAGAAACGGTTAACGCTTATCGCTTGGCCGCGGAAACCTTCCCCTACCCCTTGCATTTAGGCATTACCGAAGCCGGGCCTATGGAAACCGGATTAATCCGTTCTTCGGCGGGGCTTTCCCCTTTGCTACTAGAAGGAATCGGGGATACCATCCGCATCTCCTTAAGCGAAGATCCGGAAGAAGAAATAAGGGCCTGCAAACGCTTGCTTCACGATTTGGGCCTTTATCCGAATTTCCCCTCCTTTATTTCCTGCCCTACCTGTGGTCGTACCCAGGTTCAACTTGTGCCTCTTGCTAAAAAAGTTAGGGCCTATTTAGAAGATAACAACATCCCGAAAACCGTAGCCGTCATGGGCTGCATCGTCACCGGCCCAGGCGAAGCTAAACACGCCGATTTAGGGCTAGCGGGAGGCAAGGATACCTTCGTCTTATTCAAGAAAGGCGAAATCGTAAAAACCATTCCCGAAGCGGAAGCTTACGATGCCTTAATTAAAGCCATTAACGAAGACTAAACAAGCAAAAAAGCGAGATGGATTCTCGCTTTTTACTTATTTCTTTTTTCTAGCTTCGGCTTTATAGGCTTCGGTCCTAGCGGCCCTAATTTTATCTTTGATGGCTTTACGACGGAACTTCCGTTTGACCTTTTCGACCGCTTCTTTTTGTCTTTTCTTGTAACCCGGTTTGACCTTATCTTCGCGGCTTAGGGCCTTAGCCTTCTTTACCTCTTTGGTCTCTTCTTCACCAAAGGCCTTTTTCTGGGTGAATTTCCGTTTTTGAAGTAACCCAACCGGATCTTCAGCCAAACCATTATCTTTTAAGGTTAGGAAATCAAAGGCGGTGCCTTGTTCGAGAAGGGCCTTGGCTTGTTTGACCGAATCGGCGTTATAGAAGATATAGGAATCGCCGGTCTTGCCAAAGCGTCCGCTTCTGCCGGCCCGGTGATAGTAATAAGTAAGATCGCTAGGCAAATCTAAGGATATGACGACGTCGACGTTTTCTAAGTCGATGCCCCTAGCCAAAATATCCGAGGCCACGACGACGGAGAATTCATCGTCTTTAATCCTTCTTAGGGCCGTCTTTCTTTCTCTAGTGGATAAGTCTCCGGAGAAAGCGATGACTTTCTTGCCCGTTTCCCTCACCGCTTCATAAGCCGCGGGGATATCTTCCTTTTTGGAGACGAAAACCAAGCAAAGATAAGAAGGAACTAAACCTAAGAATTTGGTCAAGGCGGCGAATTTGCCTTTATGCTTGATATCGACGAAATGGTGTTTGACTAAGGAGGCGGTTTTATTCTCTCCTCCCGAATAGACGAAAGAGGAGTCGACATAACGGGCCAGCCTGACCCTTAAATTTTCTTCTAAAGTCGCCGAGAAAACCATGGTTTGCATCTTCTCAGGCAATAAGGAATATAAGGCGTCGATTTCATCGAAATAGCCTAAATCCATCAGCATATCGGCTTCATCGAGGACTAGCGTC
>CAMOQM010000140.1 GCA_946622925.1 uncultured Caryophanales bacterium
AGGAATAAATATAACGTCACGGGACGCAAGACATAACCTAAGACCGACCAAACTAAGGTCAAAGAAGGATTAAGAATGGACTTAGAATAGTCTTCCAAGGTCACGGCAAGGGCTAGGAAAAGCGTCAATCCGATGATAGATATCGAATAGATGGAGACCTTCTTATTTTGCTTAATGTTTTGGATGGAGTTGACGATGACGATTAGGCTTAGGCAGAGCAAGATGAAGTTTTGGACGATTAATGAGTGAAACCACTGCATAGGATAATTATAACGGGTTTCCTATTTTAACCCACCACATAAATGGGATTTTCCTTATTTGGCCGCGAATTTTTCTTGAATATAGGCGACTCTACGATCCCAGAGTTTCTGCACTTTATGGTAACTATATTTGCTATCATAGCCATGCATTGCTCCTTTGTTTTCTATTAATTGGGCTTCGATGCCAAGTTCGTCTAGACGTTTCTTATAAGCCAAGCCATCGTCATGAAGGCAATCGAATTCGGCGATTTCGATATAGCAAGGTGGCATAAAGGAAAGGTCGGGGCTTTCGATTGGGGACACATATTCGGTAGAGAAGGTTAGACCTTCTGGATTGGTATAATGCTTACTCTTCTTGGTTAAATTAGCGTTCCATAATGGAGTGTCGGTGAACTTCTTCATCGAATCCGAATCCATTTTCCCGTCTAACCAAGGATAGACTAAGAGATGGAAAAGAGCTTTGACCTCTAGCCCCCTTTGCTTAGCCAAAAGAAGGGAAGATACGGATAAGGTGGCCCCAGCGCTATCGCCAGTGAAACCTAATTTCGACGGATCGATGCCTAACTCATCGGCGTGCTTAATCACATAATCAAGGGCGATATAAGCTTCTTCTTGCGGATAGGGGAAGGGGTATTTGGGGGCGAGATTGTACTTAACGTATATAACCTTGCAGTCGCATTCATTCGCGTATTTGATCGCTAACTTATAATGGCTGGTGGTGCCTTCATAGAGGAAGCCGCCACCATGGAAGAAAAGCAGGGCCGGAGCATTAGCTTTAAGATCTTTTTTAGAAAGGATATACAGGTCGAATTTTTCTTCTTTATAACCATTGATGGATATTTTTTCGACGTTTAATCCTTTGGCTTTTTTGAAGAAGCGGGGGACTTTCATGAAAGCCCTAGCTAAGTTAATTAACCAAAGCGAAGAAGACGCCGCAAAACGATTATAGGGGAAGTAGCCTTTGTCGATGGGGTAGCGCGACTTCATGCCTTTAGCCTAACACAGTTAAGCGTTTTTTCCATATCTAATTGCCTAGCGAAGGAAAACATTGCCTTAAACGCGCCTGTATGTAAAATAAATTGTCTTTTAACGAAAGGATACCAGCATGAAAAGAAGATCATTTCCTCTATTATTGTCGGTTATGGCCATGGGCTTAGCCAGTTGTGGCGCTAGTAAAGTCACGGGCGTTTATGCCTTCCAAATGGGCAAAGCAAAAGGCGTCCATATGGCCGTAAGCATGAACTTACTTTCCTCTCCCTTTAAGAGCACGACGGATGGGAAAATCCTAGGCGATACGTTCCGTTTCGTGGTGGATATTAAGACCAATTCCGGTTCTTCTTCCTCATCGTCAGTTCCTTCCTCATCCGATCCTTCTTCGTATAGCTCTTCGGAAACCACTTCTATGCTTACTTCGGAATCATTATCCGTATCCGCTTCGGGAAACTCTTCCCCCGATTCCTCCCAAAGCTGGTCATCTTTACCCGGCGTCCCTTCCGATGATTCGGGCATCCAAGCCGTGTTGAAACTTATCTATGAACTCCTTGGCGATGGAGAGGCGGTCGTCGGCTATTACAAGGTTGGCGACCCCGTCCAAGGCGGAGGAAAACAACTCCATCTTGGCGTCGATATCGACGATGAATTCCTGGATATGCTCGCCAGCCTTTTGCAAATCGATAAGCAATCCCTTCAATTAACCCCGGAAATGACCGAGAAGATCATTTATTCGACCATCGCCGATAAAGCCGTCAATATCGCTATCCCGGTTTCGATGGATGATTTACTGTTCCAATTATATTGGTATGGCTATGACCTCCATACCGAGGATGGCAGCTTCCATTTCGATAATTTGCCAATCACCCATGCCCCAGGCAGCCATCCGACCGCCGAGGAAGTCGCCGTCATTAACGCCGACGCGACCTTTAAGGCCCATCATCCCAACGTTACCTACCGCGACTATTACACCGTGACCCTAGGATTAATCAAGCAATGAGCGATAACGAAGTCATCATAAACGTCGATCACCTTACCAAGGACTATGGCCATGGCCGTGGGGTTTTCGACGTTTCCATCAAAGTCCATAAAGGGGAATGTTATGGCTATTTAGGGCCGAATGGGGCGGGCAAATCCACGACCATCCGTCACATCATGGGTTTCTCTAAACCCCAAAAGGGCGAAATCACCGTCTTCGGAACGCCTAGTTTTGGACACGAAAGAGAAATTCTCGGCAAAGTCGGTTATCTGCCGGGCGAACCCGCGATTCCGGCTGGCCTTGATGGCATGGGGTTCTTACGCATGATGCAAGATATGCGGGGAGAAAGAAATGACGAACGCCTCCAATATTTGCTAAAGACCTTCGCCTTCGATCCCAATATGTCGGTTAAGGAGATGTCATTAGGCGAGAAACGTAAACTCGCGGTCGTCGCGGCCTTTATGAATGATCCCGATGTCTTGGTCTTAGATGAACCGACTTCCGGCTTAGACCCCATTATGCAACAGGTCTTCATTTCCTTTATCGTCAACGAGAAGAAGCGGGGTAAGACGATTTTGCTCTCCTCCCATATCTTTTCCGAAGTCGATGCCACCTGCGATACGATTTCCATCATTAAAGATGGTATCCACGTTTCCACTTTCCAAGCCGCTTCGCTTAAGGATATGGATTCGATTACCTACCGCATCCATTTCACCAAGACCGAGGACTATGAATACGTTAAAGACCATATCCAGATCGCCGAAGTGGTGG
>CAMOQM010000141.1 GCA_946622925.1 uncultured Caryophanales bacterium
TCTGACGAGAGAATAGGCGGCTGCCTTTTTCGCGCTTCTTAGAGCCGGCGACTTCATTTAGACGGGTGAATAAATAGGAACGGACCCCGTTTTCATCTTGTCCTAGATAATGGATACGGTAAGTGCCTGAGCCAAGTTCGGATAAAGAAACTTCCGTCCCGGAGACGATTTCCTTGTCGTTGAAGATAGAAGGCCAGGCTTTAAAGGCTTTGTCGTTAATCCGCGCATCGGGATAAGCCTTCTTCAGGTTAGGCGAAACATAAGTAATGTTGCCTTTAAGATTAACCCTGACTAAGCCATTATCGGCATTAGAAGTGACGTCGGCGATGATTTTCTCTTTTTCGGCTTGATGGAGTTCATCGCGGATAAGGAGGAAACGCTTATTCATCAAGGCAAAATAATCTTCGATGACCTTGGCTTCCTTTAAGCCGAAATAACCGAGGTTACGCCTAGAGCAAGCATAAGCAAAGCCAAGTAATGTATTCCCTTCATAGAAGAAACGGATAATCATCGAAACGACCCCGATGGAATCCAAGATTGCCATCGGTTTGGAAGGGAGGTTACGCGAATCGGCGATATAGAAATAAGAATCGTCATGGGCCAAAGTGGCAAAAGGCAAGACGCGTTCGAGCGAATATGTCTTTCCTAATAAAGAGAAGGAAGGACGGCCCGTTTCTTCTAAGGTCTCGACGAGATTTAATTCAGGACGGATTAAGGCTAGACCAGTCGAATGGAAACCTAAATCAGAGGCTAAAGAGGCAGCCAAATCGGCTAATTCGGATTTGGACAAATAAGAAGGATTCTCTTTATCGATGGTTTGGTCATCGTAGACGACGATGCCTTCTTCCTCACCCGGATCAAGTTTATTCAGAATCGATTCGATATTCTCTTTATCTGGATAAGCAAGGGTGGCGGAGGCGCTTAACGCCGTCTTTAAATCAAGGTCGCCGAAATTGGAGATAATCCGTTTTAATTTGACGATATTTTCGGCTTTATTGACCCCATTAGGCGTATAGACGAAGGCTAAATTCCCAACAAAGGAATACACGCAAGTGCCAAATTGCTGAATGATGAGGCTAAGAAGTTTTTCTTTGCCTTTTTTAGGGGCGTTCCCGCCATGGATACGGATGCCGAATAATAATGGACGGGGATAGTCTAAAATACGCGGATCAGCGACAAAGGAGGCGAAAAGCTCGGCCGGGATTTCCACCCCATTTCCATAATGGAAAGCGAAGACGGATTGATCTAATTCTTTCTTCATTGGGCACCTCCTTCGATAAGACGGACGACGATACGCCCGATGTCGGTTTGTTTGGATAAGGCGCGTTTACGCATCTTGAGTTTTCCTTCTTCGTCTTCGCCTAGCCCTAAGGTGACGACGCCGATATCGATGAAGGAAGATTGATGGAGATAGCAAGATAAGGCGATGCCATATGAACTGACATCATACGCCCCCATCCCTTCCTGGGAGAGGAAGCGGCGCTTCAAGATGGCTTCGAATTCGCCACGTTCATAGATGGCTTTTTCGCCAGAGAGGATATCGAATGTCTTGAAGGGGATATCTAGTCCTTCAAGTTTATTGCCGATACGGGAACAGGCAATCGCGCTGGGGATGCCACCGGGGATTTCCCCATAACGGTAGCCATCGCCATGGAAATTGACGCCATGGGGATAGACTAAATTGGAAATGACGATGTCGCCGGGGAGAAGGGAGGAATCAAAGGAGACGACATCACCGATTTTGATGACAGTGGGAAGAGGGAAGAGGGTAAAGAGTTCACTGCAATAAATCGCGGAAAGGTAATTGGAAACACCGCATACGCCAAAGATGACTTCGACGCCGTCGATTTTCCCGATTTGATATGTTTGTCCGCAAGGAAGGGCAATCGGTTCCCCCACTTCCTCCGCATAGCTAGTCAAATACAGAAGGTCATCTCTTCTGTTACCGATAATCGCGATCATTTGCCCTCTCCTCCCAGTTTAAATGTATCGTCTTTATGTTCTCCCAAAGTAAGAGCCCCGGAAGTGGCGAAAAGCCGCTTCTTGGCCCTAAGCAAGGAAGGTTCTTCTTCATAGAATGCCTCTTCAAGGAGGAGATAACTCCCCTCGAGGTCGAGGTCAAGTAAGGGGGTAACCGCGGATAGGCCGTAATAGCCGATTTGGCATCCGAGGCGTTTGATTTTTTTCGTCGCATAGGAGAGGCGTTCGCTTTCCCCGGCGGGGAGGAAAACGATAAGACGCTTCTTATCTTTCAATTGGCTTAAGCGAAGGTAAATGCCTGAGATAAATAAAGAAGAAGGGGCAAGGAAAATGGCGACTTTTTCTTTGGTTTTTCCTAGTTCTTCTCTCGCTAATGAAATCATCGCTTCTTCATAAGTTTCGGTTAGTCCAATGCTACCAAGAAAAGCAAGGGAAACGGGAACTCCGTTATAACCATAGGGGAAGGCATGGATGGTTTCGCCTTCTTTGGAGGTATATTCTCTAGCGATGGGAGTAAGTCCTGCCACCCCAAAATAGATTTGGTCGAGTTCTTCAAAGGAAACGATGGAGGCGGATTCGCGGATAATGAAACGATCGAATAAGGCGGTTTTGGCTTGGTTATAGGCTTCCTTATAATCCTTGCCTAGTTTATCTTCGCTTAAGCCACCTAAAAGACGGAGGCTAGGATAATCTTTCTTTAGTTTACGGGAAAGCGATGAAACGAGTTCATGGAAGCCATATAGTTCTTCATCGACTAAGAAGAAGGCGAATTGGTCAGGGGCTTCAAAGAAGAGGGGACGGTCTTGGAAGAAGGCTTCGATTTTGGAATTGATCGCGGCTTTGCCAAGTAACCCACCGCGTTCGTTTTCCTTAGGATCATAGTAAGAAAGGAGAAGCAAACGGCAGTTTTTACGTCTTTTCATGACGCTGCGTGCCCCTTCTAAGGAATGGACACGGGTCGGCTTAGCAAAATATGGGGCGGTGACTTT
>CAMOQM010000142.1 GCA_946622925.1 uncultured Caryophanales bacterium
ACTAGCCCTAATCTTACCAACCCCGGCTTCGGTGATGATGACGGGTTTATTCTTGAGGTTACCAATATGGTAAGTAACCCCGCCGATTTCTTCTTTCTTGCTGATATTAGCTTCTTTTAGCAAAAGCTCGATTTCTATATCTAACGCGGAAACGATGCCGATATAACGGGTCTTATTCTTATTGCAGCCGGAAAGAAGCAACAACGGCAAGGCTAAAAATGTCAATGTCTTTAGGTGTTTCATGGTAGTCGGTAAATTGGGTTATTGGGCGATATCGAGGACTTCGGTGAAACCGGTGAGTTCCAATACTTCGAGGATATCGGGAGACACGTTAATGAGTTTCATGGAGCCTTGGGCGGACATGGTCTTCTGGGCATAAAGGATGACCCTTAAGCCCGCGGAAGAAACATATTCGACCTCTTGGAAATCAAGGATCAATTCCTTCACCCCGACTAGTTCGGTCTTAAGATATTCAAGCAGCGTGGGCGCAGTCGCGGTATCGATGCGACCCGAGACGGAGACAATGGCCTTTTCGCCTTCTTTTCTTTCTTTGACGTTCATACAAATATCTCCTTATTCAATGGTTTTCTTGAAGGTGAGGACGTTTTTGCCGTTCTCCCGTTTATAGTCGATTTCATCCATCGTTTTCTTAACGATGAATAAGCCAAGTCCGCCGGCCCGCCGTTCCGCTAAGGGGGTGGTGATATCGGGATCTTCGGCTTCCAAGGGATTAAATGCCTTACCGCTATCGACGATGGATATGGTGATGGCCTTAGGATCTTCACTCACTTCATAGTCGATATCGATATTGCCGCTTCCCTGCCCATAGGCATAGGAGGCGACGTTGGTAAGCAGTTCATCTAAGGCCATTTCGATCTTATAGGCGGCCTTATGGTCGGCCCCGGCCTTCTCTAAGGCTTCAAGGATCGGGGAGATGGCTTCGGGGATCTTCTTGATGTCGGCGGGGATGGTAACGTGTTTCTTATGGCTAGCCGGACCGCGATATTCGATACAAAGCATGGTGATGTCGTCGAATTGATCGTGGCTACCCCTAAAGGAGGTCAAATCCTTCAGCACGTTTTCCGTGATTTCCCTAGCGGGCAAGTCTTCATATTTCCTTAGGGTTTCAAGGGTCCGTTCCATACCGAATTGGCCTTGATCGTTCATGCATTCTGGGATGCCATCGGTATAAACGAAGAGCTTGCTGCCTTTTTCTAGGTGGAGGTGATATTCGCTATAGGGGGAATTATCAAAAGATCCGACGACGAGGTTATGCTTGTCGTTAAGGATTTCGAAATGGCCATCCGGTTTTTTGATGATGGGTTTTTCATGTCCCGCGTTAGTGGCGACTAGATCCCCGGTCTCCAAATCCAAAACGCCGAGCCAAATGGTGACGAACATCATATCCTGGTTATTCATGCAGATTTGACGGTTGACCCTACTTATGACTTCCTTGGGGCTAAAGCCAAGCAACGCGAAGTTTTGGACCATGATCTTCGAAGCCATCATGAATAAGGCGGCCGGTACCCCTTTATCGGAGACGTCGGCGATGACTAGCCCTAGATGGGTATCGTCGATTAAAAAGAAATCATAGAAGTCGCCGCCGACTTCCTTAGCCGGGGTCATCGAGGCATGGATATCGAATTCCTGACGTTCGGGGAAAGCCGGGAAGATGGAAGGAAGCATGTGCTTTTGGATTGAGGTAGCAAGGCCAAGCTCCTTATTCTTTGAATAAAGGTGCCTTTCGTTATCCGAGAAGAGTAAGGAATACATTAAGACCAAAGACACGGTCATTGAAGAATAGAGGATAGAGACGCCATATTGGAAGCCACCCGAACCAACGGCGATTAAGGGCAAGCCCATGAAGATGATGACGATGATCTTCGGCCTCTTCTTTTCCTTGGAAACGAATAAAGCCACGATAACGAAGATGACGATCAAGACGATATAGATACGGCAAATCCACCAAGTCTGGGGGTTGCGGTGATAGACGCCGGATGAATCGATGGTGAAATATAAGGGATAGAAGAAATTGACGAAGGGAAGTAAAGAGAAAACCAAGAACAAACAGCTAGCGACGGCGCTTAGGACGTTCATGGATTTTTGCTTCAATTTAAGCAAATAGGTGATATAGATCCAGAAAAATAAAGTAAAAGCGATTTCCGACATGAAGACGAAAATGCAAACGACTTTGTTAAGGGTAGCAAGTTCAGGGATGCCGTCGATTGTCATCTGGAGGGTATCGCAGAACTGGACGAATACCCCGATGGCTAGCATCGTGACGAAGATACGGACATAGCCAGATTGCCGCCGATAGGCTGGCAAAATCGAGGCCACCAGCACAACCGAAACCATAATGGAGAAGAGCTCTCCACCGATGGAAAAGGCGAAATTGGCCGGCATATTATCGAAATGCCGGACTTCGATGACGACTATCGTGGCCACGAAGAAGATGCACATCGAAACGAAGATGGCGGGAATGATCCACTTCTTCCGATTAAGCATCTCGGTTAATCCCATACTTAGTTGCATACTGTTTTCCTTGGCTTTATATGTGAAGCGATGAAGCTTTATAAAATAATAAGATAATCTTAGATTATTTGCGAGGTTTACATTAAGAAAGGGGGCAACCGCCTAGGCTATCCCCCTACCACCGCTATTAATCTATGGCGTAATCGGAATCGTCGACGAAGTTTTCTCCCCTATTAGACTGGATATATTTATCCCATTCCTTAGCGCGCGCCACTTGCTTAGTGGTATCGATTTTGATTTCCTCGCCATCGTCTTCCAAATCTTCTTTGATTTCTTCTTGGAATTTCTTTTGGTCGAGGTTTTCCTTGGCTGGTTCGATGATATCGCTATCGTCTAAATGGTCATTGGCGTAGCGGATGACGTCTTTATCGTCCACTCCTTCGAAAGGATCATCTAAGGCGTAGACCTCATCGTCGTCATCGGACTTGATG
>CAMOQM010000143.1 GCA_946622925.1 uncultured Caryophanales bacterium
CGATATTCGGACCTTCACCAAAGATAAATACGGCCGCACCGACACCCCACCGATTGGAGGAGGCGCCGGACTAGTCCAAAAGGCCCAGCCAATCGTCGATGCCATCACATCCGTCAAAAAAGAGAATAGCCACGTCATCATGATGTCGCCGCGAGGCAAGACCTTCGACCAAAAGATGGCCGAGAAATTCGCTAAACTCGATGATTTGATCATCGTCTGCGGCCATTATGAAGGTATCGACGAACGGGTAAATCCCTATGTCGATGAGCTTGTTTCCATCGGCGACTATATCCTCACCGGCGGGGAAATCCCAGCCATGGGAATTTCCGATGCGGTCATCCGCCTCCTTGATGGGGCCATCACCAAAGAATCCCTCGACCACGAATCTTTCGGCGACAATCTACTTGAATACCCCCAATACACCGAACCTTACGATTATCAAGGGGATAAGGTGCCCGCCATCCTTTATTCGGGTAACCACCAAGCCATCGATAAATGGAGGAGGAAGCAATCTTTGCTATTGACTAGAGAGCTTCGTCCTGATTTATTCGCGAAGATCGAACTGACCAAGCAAGATAAAAAGCTCCTTGAAGAAGCCGACTCGGGAATCACTCCCAAATGGGAGACCGACGCCATCGAAAAAGGCAAACGCTTCATGAAAATTGATTAAGGGCCATTATTCGACTTTTTTAAGTCGTTATCGGCTCTTTTTTCTTTAATCATATTGATATTCACTTCCTTAAATTCTATACTTCCTCGGCCTAGAAAAGTGTCTTACTTTAAAGGGGGGTATATGCGTCATTATCACCATCACCATTATGCTTCGAGCCATCATCACCATTATGCTTGGAGCCATCATCATTCGGCCAATAAAGGGGGCGTCAATTCCGCGACAGCGTCCATATTTATCGGCGCCATTTTCATCATCTTTGCCCTTATCTTTACTGCCGGTGCGGTTTTCGCGTTCATTCGGGGAGGCATGCCTATCTTTTTCCTTTTCCCCTTCGTTCCGCTGCCTACCATCATGGTCATTGTCGGCATTATGGCAATCGCCCGTCCCTCTAGACTTTCAAAAAGTAGACCTTCAGTAGAAGAAAGCGAACCGATAAAAAACGATTCCGAAGAAAGCGAACCTTCTTATGTTGAGGAATCCACCCCCACTTCGACTTCCTCATTAAGTCAAAACCACGTGGTCGAAAACTACAGATGTCCTAATTGCTCCTATATCTATGATCGCGCCAAAGGCAAATGCCCAATTTGCGGTCTACCCCCTGAAGAAAAGTAAAAAGGACGTCACGAGGACGTCCCTGATAAATTGAGTTAGCTAAGGTATTAGAAGAATACGCCTTCGGCTTTGGCTTTGGTTTCCGCGGAAGCGATATAAGGAATACGGGTGGTGTATCCGGCTTTGGCGGCGACGATCATCTTAGTCGGCCAGGCGAAGATTTCGGTGTTCCAACGTAAGACGGTGTCGTTATAAAGGTTACGGGCGGAGGTGATTTCTTGCTGGAGGTAGGAATTCTGCCTCATGGCATCGGCGATTTCGGCGTGGGCGCGAAGTTCGGGATAATTCTCGAAAGCGACGTTGATATTGCGTTCGACCACATCGAGTTTGCCTTGGAGTTCGTTACGGACTTCGTCGGCTTCGGGACGGGTGCCGGAACGTAAACGGGCGATTTCGGTGAAGGTGGACTTATCTAAGTCGATGGCCTTATCGAGCAACTTGGCGGTATTTTGGAGGACGATAACCCTCTGGGCCTGATAGTTGTCGATGGTGGAAGCGGCGGCTTGGATCTTTTGTTGGAGCTGTTGTAAATAACCTTTGGCCTTTAATTTCATAAGGGCAAAGATAACGCCGGGAAGGATACCGAGGATCCAGAGCATGACCGTGAAGAGGGTGGACTTCCAGTCGACCTTGACGGCGACCTTTTTGTCGATGACGTGGGCGTCGCGACCTGATTCGTTAACTAAGCTAACATCTGTTTCGTCTAATTCATTTGGCATAATAAGACCTCCTATAGACGGAATTATGTTATCAAAGTATATCTTTGATTTCTACTATTTGGTGTAACACCCGTCAAAGTGGGCATATTTTTTGCTTTTATTAGCCAAAATCATTAACATTTCCTCGCCAAAGGAGGAATCCTCATGCCAAATTCCGCGCTTACCAAATTAGCCCCCTACTTCGAGAAAATGGATAGATTAAAACACTTGCTATCCGTCATATCCTTCGACGTTGAAACCACCGCTCCGGAAAAAGCCATCGAAAAAGAAAACGATTTGCTTAACTTTTATTCCGCCGAATTAGCTTCCGTTTCCAAAGACCCCGAATTTATCGTCCTTGTCAAACAAGCCAAAGAAGAAGGCGGACTTAATGATGCCGAAAAACTATTAATCGGCGATTTATTAAAGAACATCGAATTCATGGAGAAGATCCCTCTGGAGACTTATGCCGAATGGGACCGCGATGCCTCCAAATGCACCCAGATGTGGAAAAAGGCCAAAAACAATGCCGACTGGTCGATCGTCGAACCTTATTTCGAAAAGGTAGTCGCTAGCAAAAGGAAAGAAGCTTTGCTTTGGGCTAGGCCCAACCAAAAGACCCCCTATGACGCCTTCCTTTCTTTGTTTGAAGAAGGCCAAACCGAAGAAGACGTGGACGCGGTATTCATTCCCTTAAAGAAGTTCCTAATCGATAATCTACCCACCGTTTTGGAAAAACAAAAAGCCAAGAAACTACCGCCTTTGCTGCCTCATGACAAAGATAGCCAAGCCCATCTTTCCATAGGTTTGCTTAATGCGATCGGTTACGACCTTAGCCGTGGGGTCCTTAGGGAAACCGAACACCCCTTCTCCGATAGCGTCGCCAAAGACGATTGCCGCGTCACCACCCATTATTATGAAGACGATTGGCGTTCCTCGATGTATTCGGTCATCCATG
>CAMOQM010000144.1 GCA_946622925.1 uncultured Caryophanales bacterium
GATGGAGACTTTGCTACCGACTTCATGGTCTTTGGTATCACGGCAAAGAACTTCGTTCTTCCCAACGTGGACGATGAATTCGTAATGGACGCCTTTAAAGATTTTGGAGGTGATTTGGCCATCGACCGTGCCTTTGCCTTCTTCGCCGATGATAACGTCTTCAGGACGAACGACGATATCGACTTTTTCGTTAAGGGGGAAGTCATCGATGGCATCCCAAACGGCCCCGATGAAACGGACTTTCATCTTGCCAACCATCGTGCCGTTATAGATATTGGATTCGCCAATGAAGTCGGCGACGAAGGCGTTGACCGGTTCGTTATAGATATCTTCGGGGGTACCGATTTGTTGGATTAAGCCGCGTTTCATGACGATGATGCGGTCGGACATGGTCAGGGCTTCTTCCTGGTCGTGGGTGACATAGAAGAAGGTGATGCCAAGTTTCTTATGCATGTCCTTTAATTCGAGCTGCATGTCCTTCCTCATCTTATGGTCGAGGGCGGACAAAGGCTCATCGAGAAGCAAAACCTTAGGTTTATTGACGATGGCTCGCGCGATGGCGACACGTTGTTGCTGGCCACCGGACAAGGTGGAAACGTCACGGTCTTCCATATCCTCGAGGTCGACGATCTTTAAAGCCCTGGAGACCTCTTGGTCGATGACCTTGGCGGAAAGGTGTTTCATCTTGATGACCTTCTCGCCTTTACGGTTGGTGACCTCGACCGGGATCTTCTTAAGTTTTAACCCAAAGGCGACGTTATCGTAGACGTCGAGATGGGGGAATAAGGCGTAATGTTGGAAAACGGTGTTGACCGGGCGCTTATAAGGCGGAAGGTTGGTGATATCCTGCCCATTAAGCAAAATCTCGCCAGAAGTCGGTAATTCGAAACCGGCGATCATGCGTAAGGTCGTGGTCTTACCACAACCGGAAGGGCCAAGTATGGTGATGAACTCCCCCTCCTTTACTTCAAGATTGAAGTCGTCGACGACGGTGACGCCATCCTCGAAGGATTTGCACACGTGCGACAGCGTAACGATGTTTTTCTTTTCGTCCATAGATTAATCCCTCCCTGACTAAAGAAAGAATGCAATTTATAGATGTGAACCGTTAACTGCGGGAGTTCGTTTTCACGGCGCAAATAATGGGGTCATTCGCGCAAAAAATCAATTAAAATTTTTTAGCATTTTCCCCACCCCCAAAACGACGAATTCAAAAATGTGGCTTTTCTTCGGCCAAATCGGGTTTTTCGCGGGGTTTTTTACGTTAAAAAATTTTTCAGTTTATTGGTATGGTTTTTGTCTTAAGTTCCGTCTAAAATTTGACCATGAAATTCCGTAAACCTTTTTTGCTCCCATTCTTATTACTTCCATTGCTTGGTAGTTGTGGCGGCCAAACCACCCCGAAAGAGGTGCTTTTAGACTTCGGTAGTTATGCTAATCGCAGTGCCGAAACCGGCATCACCAAAGATAACACCATCGAGACGATCGTCTATTCCAAACTATCATCCTTGGTCTACGAAAAACGGTCCTTCCTTTTCTTAGTTAAGGGTTCCACCGATTCCTGCATGTGTTGGAACGCCTTCCTCAATAATTGCCTTGGCCCCTATGTCCACGCCAAGCATCTTCTTGTCTATTCCATTTCCTTAACCCAGCTAAATAAGGAAAGCGACAAATATGGATTAAAGATGGTGGATGGCTATGACACCATGGCGATTTTCGAAGATGGCAAACTCGTCGAGCAGAAATGCTATGCCGAAGATGAGAAGTTCGGCTACGACGCCCCCACTTTCAACGCCTGGATGGACCAAAGGATCATCGCCCCTAAGGTCTATTATGTCGATCAAAAACAACTCGATAAGCTCTATGAAGGCCAAGATCCGCTAGGCCAAACCACTTCTAGGTTCGCCATCTATTTCGGACGCGATACCTGCCCCGATTGTTCCTATATGTCACGCGTGGACTTGAAGGAATATTTCGCCCAAAGGAAAGCCGCCTCTTTGCAGTTATATTATTTTGATTGCGACGATTGGCCCACCGAAGTCTATGCCGCCAAAAAGGAAGAATACGGCCTTAGCCCCACCAAGGATAATTCCTATGCCTATTCCCAAGGGGCCTTCCCCTTCGTGGCTTCCATCGTGCCAAATAGCGGGGAAAAGATCAAAACCATCGATCAGGTTGGGGTTTTCTATAATGACACCATCAAAGAAGGCGTCATCACCGATTCCTACTTCTCCAAAGAAAGGGCCGAAGACCCCGAATTAGGCTTAAATGGCTCATTAAGCTACGCCGCGAAAGTAAACCCCAATATCCTAGTTGGCCAAAAAGTCGACCTTTCTTTGTCTCGCCACCTTCAGCTTTCGCCCTACCATAAGCCCCTACTTTTCGCCCTTCTAGACGAAATTTTGTAAATTCGTTGGATTTTTTATATAAAACAAATGGAAAATCGCCCTGAATAGGGTAATAATATTTCCAGCTTAACAACAAAGGAGACAAAACATGCTAGTTAATGCAACCAGGATGTTGAAGTTAGCCCATGATGGCCATTATGCCGTGGGTCATTTCAATATCAATAACCTCGAATGGACCAAAGCCATCCTCTTGGAAGCCGAAGCCCAAAAATCCCCCGTCATCCTCGGCGTTTCCGAAGGCGCTGGCAAGTACATGGGCGGCTTCAAAGTCGTCGCCGCCATGGTCAAAGCCTTAGACGAATCCCTTGGCATCACCGTTCCCGTCGCCCTCCACCTCGACCATGGTTCCTATGAAGGCGTCAAGAAATGCATCGAAGCCGGTTTCACCTCCGTCATGTTCGATGGTTCCTCCCTCCCCTTCGAAGAAAACATCGCCAAGACCGAAGAATTAGTCAACCTCGCCCACGATAAGGGTCTATCCATCGAAGCCGAAGTCGGCGCCATTGGCGGCACCGAA
>CAMOQM010000145.1 GCA_946622925.1 uncultured Caryophanales bacterium
ATATAAGGTTATCCCTGACCTCCAAGATGAGATAAAGCGCATCGCATTGGCGGGTAAAGATGAAGAACGCCTCGTCAATGAAGTGGTGGACGAAGAAGAAATCGCTAAAGTCGTCTCCAGGATGACGGGCATCCCCGTTTCTAAAATCAGTAAGGGCGATAAGGAAAAAGTCCTCGATCTTAAAAACGTTTTGTCTGAACGTGTCATTGGTCAAGATGAAGCCATCTCTTTGGTTAGTAACGCTATCCTTAGGCAAAGGGCGGGTATTAAAAACCCCAATCGTCCAATCGGAAGCTTCCTCTTCCTTGGCCCGACGGGCGTAGGTAAGACCGAAGTATCCAAAGCTTTGGCCGAGGCCTTATTCGATAATGAGAACAATATCATCAGAATCGACATGTCTGAGTATATGGAAAAATATAGCGTCTCCCGTCTAATCGGGGCGGCGCCAGGCTATGTCGGTTATGAAGAAGGCGGCCAGCTTACCGAGAAGGTGAGAAGGAATCCTTATTCCATCGTCTTGTTCGATGAAATCGAGAAAGCCGATCCCGAAGTCTTCAATTTGCTATTACAGGTTCTTGATGAAGGCCGACTCACCGATTCCCAAGGCCATATCGTCGACTTCAAGAACACCGTCATCATCATGACCTCTAACCTTGGGTCGCAGTTCTTGCTTAATAACAATAGGGCCGGAGTTGACGCCTTACTCCACACTACCTTCAAACCCGAATTCTTAAATAGGATAGATGAGATTATCTACTTCTCGCCCTTATCCAAGGCGACCCAAAAGTTGATCGTTAGGAAGCTACTTAACGAACTTGGCGACCGTCTTAAGGAACAATATTACTCCATGAGTTTTGATGAAAGCGTGGTCGATGCGGTTATCGATCAAGCTTATTCCGAAACCTTTGGGGCTAGACCGTTAAAGCACTTCATCCAAGATGAGATAGAGACCATCATCGCCACCAAAATAATCAAAGGCGAAATCGATACTTCCTCTAAGTATAAGATGGAGTATCACGATGGCAACTTTATCATCGAGAAAGCCAGCTTAGCGTAAACTAAAAGGCCGGAATTCCGGCCTTTTTTGCTGCAAATAAGCGGTTTTTGCAAAGATTATTGGATAACTTCTTCGTTTTCCTTAAGCCATTCTTCAATGACATAAGGGGCGGCGTTAATGTAGGGGGCGGCCACAGCAAAGCCTTTGGCGAATTTGGCTTTGGGAGCCTCCTTTTCAATGGTCTCTAGTGAGTAGAGGAAGATCTGTCCGCCATGGGTGACGAAGGGGACGATGGTCTTGCCTTCGGTGTTATGGTCACGAAGGAAAGAGAGGATTGGAGCGGGAATGGTTCCCCACCAGTTAGGATAGCCTAAGAAGATGACATCATAAGCTTCAAAGCCATTAGGACCATCAGCGATGATGGGGGCGGATCCGTTTTCGTATTCTTCTTTGGAACGGGCGAGGGTTTGTTGGTAAGAGGTGGGGTAGGGGATGAGCGGCTCAATCTCAAATAGATTGGCGTTGATGCCACGGGCGGATAACTTTTCTTGTAAGGCCTTAGCGGTAACTTTGGTGTTACCGTTGCCTTTTAAATCGACGATTTGGTCATCGATGAGGTTTTCCCCGCCGTGGGAGAAATAAGCAATGAGGATGCGTTTGGACATGATTGGTTTCCTTTCTGGGGTATTTTAATGAATTGCTTTCTTATTTGGAATGATAGAGGCGCTTGGTCTCATAAATCGGATCGGAGGTATGTTCGATGCCAAGCTTCCTTAAGATGCTTTGCTCGAAATTTGAAAGAATGACGGTGGTGTGGAGTTGGGTCCCCCTAAGTTTGGGGAGTTGAGCGATAGCTAGTTCGGCTAAGGGGTTAGTTAGAGCCGAGATGGAAAGGGTGACCAAGACCTCGTCTAGATGGAGACGGGGGTTAGAATTGCCAAAGTCACGGGTCTTTAACTGGCAAACCGGTTCGATGATTCCCTTAGGCAAAAGCAATATCTTATCCGAGATTCCGGCTAGATATTTAAGGGCATTGAGGATCAAAGCAGAGTTAGGCTTAAGCAAGGGAGTGGATTTGCCGGTGATGATGGTACCGTCATTAAGTTCCATGGCGGCGGCCGGTCCGCCGGTTTTCGCCGATTTTTCCCTAGCGTAAGCCACGCAGCGGCGTTCGTCGATGGAGATGCCGTTATTCTTCATGATGGCATCGATTTTATTGACGACTTCATCCCCGGTGCCTTCTTTCCTTCTTTGGACGAGGGCCTTGAGGTAACGCCTAATGACCTCCTGACGGGAAGCTTCTTGGCAGGCTTCATCGTCGATGATGCATTTACCCGCCATATTGACGCCCATGTCGGTCGGGGATTTATAAGGGGAGGAACCGTAAATCTTCTCAAACATCCGATTTAGGACCGGGAAGATTTCGATATCGCGGTTATAGTTAACGGTGGTTTCGCCATAGGCCTCTAAGTGATAGGGGTCGATCATGTTAACGTCATCAAGATCAGCGGTGGCGGCTTCATAAGCTAGGTTAACGGGGTGCTTTAAAGGCAAATTCCAAATCGGGAAGGTTTCGAATTTGGCATAACCGGATTTAATGCCGGCTTTGTTATCGTGGTAAAGCTGACTGATGCAGGTGGCCATTTTTCCTGAGCCTGGCCCAGGAGCGGTAACCACGACGAGGGGATGGGTGGTTTTAATGTAATCGTTTTTCCCCAAACCTTCATCGGAGACGATTTTATCGACGTCATAAGGATAATTAGGAATCTTGTAGTGATGGTAGGTTGTAATACCTTGTTTATTTAGCAAGCGTTCGAATTGCTTGGTGCTCTTTTGGTTATCGTAACGGGTTAAGCAGACCGAACCAACGTATAATCCGGCTTCGCGGAA
>CAMOQM010000146.1 GCA_946622925.1 uncultured Caryophanales bacterium
GATGGAAGCCGAGACATAGGGTTCTTCGATATAAGAGACGCTGGTTTGTTCGGGCAGCTTCGAGGGGTTATCGATTTCAATGACCTCGCCATTGGTCTTTTTAACCCGGTAAATAACCGAAGGGGCGGTCAAAATAAGGTCGAGCTTATATTCCCTTTCCAATCTTTCTTGGACTACGTCCATATGGAGTAATCCCAAGAACCCGCATCTAAAGCCAAAGCCTAAGGCTTGGGAAGTTTCAGGAACATAGACCAAAGAAGCGTCATTAAGGGATAACTTCTCCAAGGCATCCTTTAAGTCGCCATATTTCTTGCTATCGACGGGGTAGAGGCCACAATAGACCATCGGGTGGATACGGCGGTAGCCCGGTAAAGGTTCCTTGGCGGGATTATTGGCCAAGGTTATGGTTTCACCTGGGAAAACGTCATGGATATCCTTGATTTGGGCGGCCAAATACCCTACTTCACCGCAATGTAAGGCATCGGTTTTAACTTCGTTAGGAGTTCTAATGCCAACTTCGGTAACCAGGTATTTCCGATTGGATTGCATCAAGAGGATTTCATCGCCAACCTTAACCGCGCCGTTTTTAACCCGGATTTGGACGACAACCCCACGATATGAATCGTAGTAGGAATCAAAGATCAAAGCCTGAAGTGGCGCGCTTTCGTCACCACCAGGAGGGGGAATTAGCTTTGCGACCGCCTCTAAAACGTCTTCGATGCCAACGCCGGTCTTGGCCGAAACTAGCAAAGCTTCGTCAGCCGGGATTCCAACCCGGTGCTCGATTTCATGCTTAACAAAATCGGGACGGGCGCTAGGCAAATCAATCTTATTGATGACGGGGATGATTTCTAGATCGTTATCGATGGCTAAATAAACGTTAGCCAAAGTTTGGGCTTGAACCCCTTGGGTGGCATCCACGACCAAAAGGGCGCCTTCGCAAGCGGCTAAAGAACGGCTTACTTCGTAAGAAAAGTCGACGTGCCCCGGAGTATCGATGAGGTTATAGATATATTCCTCGCCGTTTTTGGTTTTATATGACAAAGTGACGGCGTTAAGTTTAATCGTGATTCCGCGTTCCCTTTCTAGATCCATCGAATCCAAAAGTTGCTCCTTCATTAAGCGCGATTCGACGGTCCCGGTCTTTTCTAGGATCCTATCCGCCAAAGTCGACTTTCCATGGTCGATATGGGCGATGATTGAGAAATTGCGGATTTTGGATTTGTCCATAGGGACAATATTATAGGGAACTACTTACCTTTTTCCACCCCTGAATCTTTGTAGAAGCGCTTTAAGCAATCCTTGATTTCTTTTTCTTCCATCACCACTTCATAATCCGGATATAGCCTAGCGATGCTATCCCTGAAGTCCGATCCTAAGAAACGAGAATCGATAAGAAGCGCAGCTCCAATATCCGATTCGCTTCGGATTACCCTGCCGATAGCTTGCAAAACCTTATTCATGCCGGGGTATAGATAGGCATAGGCAAAGCCCTGCCCTTCTTTCTTTTCGTAATAAGAACGGATATCCTCGGTATCTTCGCCCACTTGCGGTAAGCCAATGCCTACCACCGCCACCCCGATTAAACGGTCATCGGTTAAGTCGATTCCTTCTGAGAAAGCCCCACCTAGAACCA
The DNA here is from genome assembly GCA_946622925.1 of uncultured Caryophanales bacterium. Taxonomy (GTDB): domain Bacteria; phylum Bacillota_I; class Bacilli_A; order RFN20; family CAG-826; genus Alloenteromonas. The sequence continues at coordinate 1,637 of CAMOQM010000146.1, forward strand.
GCAAACCGACCGTGGTCTTTTCCGGGGAAGGCAGGAAATGGGACAAGAAGATATTCCTTTCGACGTCATCCATCTGCTTTTCTTGGATCAGGACATCGGCATCTTCAAAGTGAAGCAATGGCAAAACGTTGTTTAAATATTCGTAGCTTGGGAAATATAGGAAATAGTTCCCCATCTTAGAAGCCACGAAGGCATTTAAATAGGAGGCCACTTCTTCGTACCACTTATCCCTGACTTTGTATCTAGTCGTGGGCTTAGGCGCCACCATGACCTTAAGATGGTCTTTGGGGAAAGGCGAAGACAAAAGCAAATTAGGGTCATCTTCCCGGCTCGCGATGGTCCTTTGGTAATAAGGCATGGGGGTTAACGTCGCCGAAAAGAAGATACACGACCTCACTTTTTCAATGCTTTGGCTTAAATAAGCGGAAGGATCAAGGCATACCAAAGAAATGGATGGGTTATCCCCGCCTTTTATGCGTAATTTGCTAGCTTCCCCAAAGTATTCTTCTTTAATGACGTTATATTTGCCTAGATCGCGGGAAAAAGAGATATAGGCCTCGCCGGGCTTTTCCTTTTTTTCTTTGGCTTGGCTATCTCCCAGGGGGGTTTCGGCCTCTAATTTATCGAGTTTTTGTTTGGCTCTTTTGAAGGATTCGAGGGCTTTAGCGAAAGCTTCCGGAACATAATCTTGGCCGTCTTCTAATTCTTTTAGGGCCTTTTTGATTTTACCAAGAGCATTCCTTAGGCTTTTATAAGCATCTCCGCTTAAAGCCTTCGCGGCATTGCTTGCCCCTTCATAATCGATTGAGACGCTAAACATGTCGCGCCCTCTTTTGACAAGATTATGGGCTTCATCTACCAGAGCCACAAAAGTCGAGGAATCCACGGTATCGTCGAAATATCTTTCTAAATGCACCATCGGATCGAAGAAATAGTTGTAGTCGGCGATGATGATGTCGCTAGATAAAGAGAGGTCTAGTTGGAACTCAAATGGACAGAGAACTTCTTCACGGCAGAAGTTGACTATCGATCCGGGGTCGAACCGTTCTAAGTCATGTTTAGCTTTGGCCAAAGCGGCCTTTAGCTTACCGTAATAGTTTCTTGCATAGGGGCATTCGTCGGGATTGCAACTGGCTCCGGGCTTAAGGCAGATTTTCTCCTTGGCCATCAAATAAGAATCGTGGCCGATTAAGCCATCGCGGTAAAGCAAACTAACCGCGTCATAAGCGGCTTGGGCCCCC
>CAMOQM010000147.1 GCA_946622925.1 uncultured Caryophanales bacterium
CGTCACCCCCTTCATCGAGAAGTCCGGCCGTAAAAGAAGTTAGATAAGCTCCAATCGGAGGACGGTATTGGCTAGTAAGCAGGACCTTAATGCCATCTTCCTCTTTCTTATATAAAGCCATCACCACCCCATCAGGCTTAGAGTAATCCTTAGTTTTAGCTAAGATATGTTCCTTATCATGACGGGAAGCCATGAAATAAGAATAAGGTCTAATGACCCCATTCTCCTTAACCTCATAATGCAAGGTAAAGAAGTTAAGAAACTTATGTTCCGTTTCTTGCTCGATATTGACTAATTTCCATTCCATAGCCAAATATTACTCCTTTTTGGAAGAAGGGTCTTTGATTATCATATTGCCATGTCCATTTATTTTACCCGTCACGGCCAAACCGATTGGAACATCAACATGCTTATCCAAGGCCGCATCGACGTACCCCTTAACGAAGTCGGAAGGAAACAAGCCCAGGATCTAGCCGAAAGAATGAAAGATATCCATCTTGACCTAATCATCTCTTCCCCTTTGCAAAGGGCCATAGATACCGCCAAAGCGGTCAATAAATACCATAACGTCCCCATCCAAATCGATAACCGCGTAATCGAAGAGTATTATGGAAAGATGGAAGGCAAGCCTAGACGGGGCGAGCCCTACCTCTCCCAGCGCCCGAAAATCGCGACCCGTTATCCCGGCGGGGAAAGCTATTTTGACGTGGCCTACCGCATCTACGATTTATTAAACGAACTAAAGGCCACTAAGCGCGACCTCGATATCCTCATCGTGGCCCATGGGGGCATATCGCGGGTCTTCAATTCCTATTTTAAAGATATGGAAAACGACGAATTCATCCATTATGGCCTCGATAACTGCGAGTTAGCCAAATACGAATTCGTCGACCGCGATTTACCCCTTATCGTCAAAAACTATTGATTAAGGATTAGACCCATCGCTTCCAGATGGGTTTTCCATTTCGTGACTATCTCTTCGTCTCCTTGGAATTCCTTTAGTTTCCGAACGTAGATAGCTTCAAGCTGTTCGGATTTACGTTCCATCCCTTCTTTGATTCCTTCAAAAGCCTCATAAAGAAGAAAGGTAATCGGCCTAAGCCCTTCTTCGGGTTTAGGTAAACTTCCTTGCGAATAAAGGTAATAGGCATAAACCCCAATGAAGGTATCCACCAAGGTGAAGAAATAAGGATCGCCTTCAAGTTCTGGATCAAAGGAAGGAAGTGGAAACTGGGAAGAGTCCAAACCCACGAATACCCGTCTTTGAGTAAGCTTAGCCAGGCAACGGCATAAGCCTAGAAGATCCGTGCCGACGAAAGATGGACCAAGTAAAGAAACCCCTGCTATATAAGCGGTTTCTTTATCCCCTAATTTCCCATTGCAAAAATCTTTGGTCGCCATCGCCATGGAAGCGAATATAGAGGCGAAATCATGCATTTCAGTGGGATTTATCGAGACGTCCATAGCTATATAATACAAAAAGGGCCCCAAGCAGGTAAAGGGGTGGAGACCTGCTTGGAGCACTTTATTTTGTCCAACCTTATTGATTTTGCAAGAAAAATAATAAGTTTATTAAATCATCACTCTTTATCGGGCTTTTCCCTTAACTAATAATGGGCCAATATATGAGGAAAGATTCCCCGATTCGTCATAGAAAACTGATAGTCTCCAAAGCTTTCCGCCTTCTTCGTTTAATAAAGGCATAAACAGTTTGTCGCCTTCCCAGATCATCTTGTCGTCGATATCTTCTTTTTTGATCCAGGCAAGCTCGCCTTCATTACATTCGATGAGTTCGCCATCGAAAGAGGTAACCTTGAATAAATACATCCTTTGGCCTGGGGCGGACTTATTGAAGAAATCGACCGCGCCATAATAGATATAGTCTTTCACGTTAAGGCCGGTTTCCTCTTTTATCTCGCGTTTCATCGCGGCGATATAGTTCTCGTTAGTTTCCAGATGGCCGCCGATTCCGATCCACTTCCCCTGGTTCTCATCGTTTTTCTTCTTGTTGCGATATAGCATCAAATAAGCCCCGTCTTTTTCTATATAGGCCAACGTGGTCTTATTGGTTATCCCTTTGCTTCTAGAAAGTAACTCCCGTCTACTTTTAACCGCCTCGATAATCTCAGAAGCGACTTGATCGGGATCATCTTGGATTTGCTTACCCCAATATCTAAGGACGAGATAACCTTGCCTGGTTAACTCTTCGTTGACTTCCTTATCCCTAGCCATGTTACGACTGATCTTTTTAGCCCAGAAAGCATTATTGGTCTTAACTTTGCTAATAGCTTCCTCATAGTTATAGCCATGCCAAAATTCCGAATCTAAAAACACGGCCACATAGGCGGAAGGGAAAAGCAAATCGGGATGGCCCACCACCCTACTTGAATTGGCTAGATAAAATAAGCCGGCCTCATGGATCCTTTTCCTAATGGCAAGCTCAAGGCCGGTATTTTTGCCTTTGATGGCTGCCATGGTCTTATGGACGATTTCCTTATCACGCTGCATAAGAAGAGGTTAATCTAGCCTTTCTCCCATTTCAACCTCTTTGATTATATAATTTGGCCATGTGGAAAATCGTTTACGCCAAAGATCATGATTATCCTTCCCTAGGCAAATGCTATAGGCGGATGTCCGAGCAAGCCGAGGCTTTGCCTTCTTCTTTATCTAACGAACCCGATTTTGCTTCGCTCCAACGCCTTTTCGTGGCTAAAGATGGGGCCAGGGTCATCGGGGCCATTTCCCTTAGTCGCGACCTAGGCAAATCCTTGTTCCCAAAAAGCGAAAGCCCGAGAAAGTTATATTCATTGCTAGGAAGCATCGATTACCAAGCCGACGAAAACTTCGTCATCGACTTTATCTATGTTGATCCCGCC
>CAMOQM010000148.1 GCA_946622925.1 uncultured Caryophanales bacterium
CCAAGATGTTCGATACCAGCTCCCTAGCAGCTAAGACCCTCGATACCGCCTACAAGGCCTTCAATAATCCTAACCATGCCCTCTTTGGCAATCTCCCGACCATCCAAAAGGCGGCCACCGAATATCTCCAGCATGTCTTGCCCGACTATAAGCCTAACGACCTTAGGAATATCCCCTCTTTGCAAGATATCAATGGCTTAAGCGGAACTAAGAAAGCCCGCGCCTTATTAAGCATTAACCTCCTTAATGCCGTTAAGCAACAAAAGGACATGGAAGTGGACTATGATGGCATGGTGGCTTCTTGCCAAGGCAAAAACCTCTCCTATGCCGAAATTCCGCCTTTCAAGCTTAGCGCCGACCAAAAAGAAAACGAAAAGCTATTCCAGGCCGAAGTGGATAAAGACGTTAAGAGCGAGGAAAAAGATGATAAAGAAATCATGAATATGCTCAAAGAAAACGATAACGAGATAAAACTCGATAATGATTCCATCGAATTATAATAAGGCATAAGACAACTTCAGGCGTCGATCCGATATGGGTCGGCGCTTTGGTTTTGCATGGAAGGAATTGACACGATAGTCGCTATGCTGCCCTAGCATTGTTTGCTATCATTTACCCAAGGTTTGATTTATGGAAGCGAAAACGAAAAGACTTCAATACGTCGATGCCCTACGAGGGCTTGGCATCTTGTGGATCATTTTCTATCATCTTACCGCCCAAGGCGGGTTTAAGACCTATGTATTGAATCCCTTGATGGAACTCTTCTTGGTGGTTTTCTTTTTCTTTTCCGGGTATTTCTATAAACCAAACAAAACCTCGATAGGGAAAAACATTGGAAAAAGGGCCCTTAGCCTTTTGGTTCCTTTCGTTATCTATGCCCTTATCTTTTGGGGTATCGGGACCTTATACCTGACGCTTACCAACCAAGCCCCCTTTTTGGAGACCCTAGGGTGTCTCCGCAACTTCTTCGTCGGCGCCATCTGGAATAGGGACATCCAAGGGTGGTTCAACTGGGATTATTATTCGCTAGGGAAACGGTATTTATATCTGGCGGATTTCTGGTTCCTTCTAGCCATGTTCTTTGCTAGTGTCCTTTTCTTCCTTATTATCGACAAGATAATCAAGAAAGCCCCCATCACCCTTGGGGTGGTCGTCGTATTATTCGCCCTTACCGGCGTCTGCGTCGGGCTAAAGTTCACCCTTCCTTATAACTTACATATGGTCCCTTATTGGACGGCCTTCATGGTTTTGGGCGCATTCGTAGGTAATCGAAAGCTCATTGAACTTCCCGGCTTGGGGCGGGGACCTAAATACGTCATCGGGGCGACGATGCTTATTTCCTCGATCGTCATCGCTTTGCTAAAGACGCCGGCGTTAAATCAATTCCGGGGTTCCTTTGGTGGGGATAACGAAGTGGTGTCCATGCTTCTATGCATCGCCGCCGCCTTGCCTTTCTTAGGTGGGATTGGCATCTTATTCCAGCAACTAGAGCAAGATGGCATCAGATTCAACGAGATGGCTTGGCTTGGGGCCCATTCTTTTACCTATTACCTTTTCCATATGTTCTACGCTTGGTTGATTAGCATAATATTTGGGTTCTCCGTTTTGCAGATGCAGTGGTGGGTCGGGTTGCTCGTGGCCATCGCTAGCATCGCCTTGTGCACCGGCCAATTCTTCTTGATGGATTTAATCGCGCGGAAGATAAAAGAGAGAAAGACCAAGGCTGCCTTGGCTACTTCAAATACCGAAGTTCAGTCGCAAGTGGAAGAAGGCGCTAAAGGGGAATAGTCCCTTTTGCTAAAGAGAGTTTTGGAATAGAGATGAGGGTTTATCCTTTTGTCATGCCTTCTTTGGACTACGCCTTGCGCAAATCCTATACCGTACCATTCGCGGATTAGATTGGAGTGCCTTCTATATGATTGCCGTCTCATCTTTCTTGCCGTATAGATAATAAAACCCTCTAAAAGTATTCACATATGCATACCTATAGCGGGCAGTTATTCGAAAATTTCGAACAACTGAATTCTCGTCCAGTTCCCCTTCTTCCAGAATGTGCTTAATGTGCTCCGAAATATTCGGTTTGCTTGAGTTTTAAAGAGACACGATTTGCTCGTGGGTCAGCCAAAGATTTCCGTCGATCAGCCTGACTTCGATCTTGGTTCCATTCGACTCGGTGTTGTAAATGACGATAATGCCTTTGTCAGACATGGTAATGCCTCCTTTGAGTGTTATTTTTAGCCCTTTGATGAGCATTCCTCAACAGCGCGGCAAGAAAAAACGTTCCTGACGATTGCACCAAGAACGTATTAGTCAGATGGCAGACTTTGATGTTTTTGAAACATCGACTTCGGGCGCGACCAAAACCAAGCCTAAGGCATAGACCGGGCAATTTCGATCCCGGGAATCGTAATCACCGCTTTCGTCTAAGTAAATTTGAGGGCTCTTTTTGGTTTCATCGATAATAAAAGCCGGATCTTTTCCGGCCCTTCGGTGGACCCCGAGAGGATTAATCCTCCCGCATCCTCTTAAATTGTACGAAATATTAGTCGCAAAGCAAGAGGGCTGGCCATTTGAGGTACCGTTTGAAATTTGTAGGTAATAGAAAAAAAGAGAATCGGGCACGACGAGCGGATCAACCTGCAGGCCGCCACCGCGGTTGTAAAGCACAAACGGCAAAAGAGAACGAAGCCCGCATAAAGCGCAGCCGTTATTCAATCGCGAGGAGCCGCTTGATGATCTCCTTCACCATAGGATTGGCAAATTGGTAGGCATCCGCGACTTTGCGCGTTTCCGGGGATAGCTCGCGATAGGATTCCTCTTGGATCCCGATGAGGTAGTAAAGGGATACGTCCA
>CAMOQM010000149.1 GCA_946622925.1 uncultured Caryophanales bacterium
TTCAATGGGTCTAGTTTTGCTATATTCAATCGGGCCTTTTTCATCTAAAGGCAAGCCTAAGGCGTTAACGACCCTGCCGAGTAACCCATCGCCAACCGGGACTTCGACGACCTTGCCGGTCCGCTTGACGGTGTCGCCTTCCTTGATTTCGTTATCGTCGCCTAAAAGGACGGCCCCAACGTCACCATGGTCGAGGTTCATGGCCATGCCATAAACATCTCCTGGGAAGATAAGCAGTTCGCCTAGCATCGCCTTTTCTAATCCATAGATAATGGCAATACCATCGCCTACCGATATAACGGTGCCGACGTCATCGGCTTCGAGTTTGCTTTGGAAATCACGGATCTGCGCCTTAATCAAAGACGAGATCTCATTGGATGCTATTTTCATCGTGACCCTCCTTTAAGGCTGCGTTTTAATTCTTGCAAGCGGGAACGCAGAGTCCCGTCATAGACCTTGCCGTCGATATTGACCTTTACCCCACCTAGCAGGGTATGGTCGACCTTTGTCCTAAGATAAACCTGATAACCTAATTTCTTGGAAATGCTTTCCTCGATCTTTTTGACTTCGCCTTCTTCTAATGCCGTCGCGGAGAATAAGACGCCTTCTTTAATACCCAAGGCATCATTGACTTTGCTACGGTAGATTTGGCCAATCTCGGGAAGGAGTTCGACCCGGTGATGGCTGACCACCACTTTTAAGAAATTAAGGAACTCTTTGGCCTTGGGGAAGGAATAGACCTTATCCATGGCTTCATACTTCTCATTAGAGGAAATGGAATAGGAGGCAAGGAATGGAATCCAACCCTCTTCTTTTAAAGAAGACAAGGCAAGTTCCCACGCCGAAAGGTAAGCCTGGTATTCATTAGGCTTAGTTAGCTCAAACAAAGCTAAGGCGTAGTTGCTTGCGAGTTCGTTTTCCATTTATTTACTCGTTTTCGATATCCTTAAGGAAGTCGTTTAGTAGTTCTTGGTTATCTTGCTTGCTGACTTCACGGCCAAGTACCTTGGAAGAAGCCGAAATGGCCACGTCGACGATTTCGTCGTGGATCTCCCGTTTGGCTTTTTCTTTGGCGGAAGCGATATCCTCGTCGGCTTTTTTCCGTTTAAGGGCAGCTTCTTCTTCGGCTTTAGCCAAAATCAAAGCGGCCTCTTCTTCGGCTTGTTTGCGCGCACTAGCGAGGATTTTGCTGGCCTCGGTTTTCCCTTCTTCGATGGTCTCTTCCTTCCTAGAAGCGGCTTCGCGGGCGACCTTCTGATTGTTTTTGGCGTCTTCGATCATGCCGTTAATGGCGGAACGTCTTTTTTCAATGGCCTTCTTTACCGGTTTATAGCCGATGAAGAAGACGGCGATGAGCAAGACGATGAAGGCCAAAATCTGAATCAGGAAATCCCAATAGCCATTGGGGAAAATCTTCGAAGTGAAATCTTCCGACGTGAAAGGCGTGCCTTGGCAGCTAGCAAGCGTTAAGGCGATAAAGGACAAAGGGATGAGCTTTAATCCGTTGACCTTTTTCATGGCTTTTCCTAATTAAGCGATCTTTCCACCTAAGATGAAGATAATCAAAATGGCGATGACTAGCGCGTAGATGGCGGTAGATTCGTCCAAAGCGACGGCTAGAATCATGGTGGATTGCAACTTGGAATGGTTTTCGGGGTTGCGTCCCATGGCTTCCATGGCTTTGCTGGCGATCATACCTTCACCAAGGGCGGAGAAACCGCAGCCAATGGCGGCGATACCGGCGCCGATGGCGATTAGCCCAAGGCTAGATCCATAGCCTTCGCTAGCGGCGGCCATGATCAAGTTAGTGATAAATCCCATATCGTTTACCTCCTAATATGGTTTATGCATTGGCTTTGTCTTCGGATCCTCTAGTTACCTGAACCACGGTTCCCATGGGGTCATTTTCCGGCATTTCGGCCGAGAACCAGACCGCGTTAAGGGAAGAGAAGACCAGGGTTTGGATATACCCGGAGAACAAAGCAAAATAAAGATTAAGCACCCCAATGGGGATGAAGCTTAGCCAGATGGCGGCGGGCGAATCGAAGGGGCTTGCATACCCTACCGCTAGTCCGGAGAAAAGCATGACGGAGATGTTTTTTAAGGCCCAGTTGATCAAGCCGATGATGATCGAACCGGCTAAGCAGTTACCGAACATACGTAGAGTCGTGGAAATAATAGGACTCCACATCGTAACTAGGTTAATGGGTAAGAAAATAGCAATCGGTTCGATATAACGATGGAAATATCTCCATTTTTGATGACGTAATCCTAAATACTGGATGATAACGAACATCACTAAGGACAAGGCTAGCGGCATCACCAAGGTATCGATGATGGAGGGGAAGCCGGTAATCGACCAAATAAAGGCCATGAATAAATAAGAGAATAAACAGAAGAAATAACCGGTGAAATTGCCCGGGTCACGGCCCATGACGCCCCGTCCCCAATTCTCCAAATATTCAATGAACCACATGGCTAAGGCTAACGGGCCTTTCGCGGGTTTAAGGGGATCTTGGAAATGGGCCTGGATGCCGATTACGATAGCGAAAATAAGCACGATGGCCATGACGGTCAAAGAAGAAATAAGCGGCCCGGAGATCCTAAAAGTCGGATCCTGGAGTCCGTTGATCATGTCGGAAAGTGGATCGCCCGCGAAAACGGGGAACATCATTCATCCCCCTTTTCTTCGGGTTTATCTTCTACCTTTGGTTCTTCTATAACTTCAGGTTGTTTTTTTGGAGCCCTAACCGAATTGATGGTGGTGATGAAAACGACGATCCAAGTCGGCATAAGGGCCAAAGCCGTGGAAACGAAATTGCAATAGCCGTGGCTCATGGT
>CAMOQM010000150.1 GCA_946622925.1 uncultured Caryophanales bacterium
TCGCTACCTTCTTGGGTATCGTAGATCCATTTGAATTCACCCGCGCGAACGCTAGGCCACATACTGATGGTCTCTTCGGCGGAGGAATTACGGAATTTGAAGTCGCGGACGATACGGCGAACCAAACGTAAGTCGGTCAAGGAGACGGGGGTGTGGTCATCGAGGTTAAGTTGGGATTGGGGAGAAATGAAGATTTTGAATTTGGCCGATTTAGGGATATCGACGGTCATCCTTTCGTTAAGGGCGTGTATGCCTTCGATGATGATGGGCTCACCCTTACTTACCTTGATGGTTCTGCCAGGGACGCGGTGGCCAAGTTGGAAGTCGAAGTGGGGCAAGGTGACTTCTTTGCCTTCGATCAAATCGACCATGTTCTGGTTGAATAAGGGGATGTCGAGGGCTTCGATGTGCTCAAAATCGAAATTGCCGTTTTCATCCCGCGGGCATTGATCGCGGGGTAAATAATAGTCATCTAAGGAGATACGGATCGGGCGGATGCCACGGGAGATTAGTTCGATGCGGAGACGGTTGGCGAAAGTGGTCTTGCCCGAAGAAGAAGGACCGGCGATGCAAATTAAGGAAATATCGTTGATATCGTCTTCGATAAGCTGGCCAAGTTCACATAACATCCGGTTATGACGGGCTTCGCAAAGGTTGATGAGTTCGATATCGCCCATGGTTTGGATGGCGTTATTGATGGAGGCGACGGTGGTGAGTCCGACGATTTTGCTCCATTCGTGGATTTCTCTTAAGGCGCGGCTAAAGGTTGGGGAATCTTCAAAAGGAGGGATGATTCCGCCTTTTTCGGCTCTGGGGTATTGGAGAATTAAAGCCGGGGCATAGAGCCTAAGCTTATATTCGTGGATATAGCCGGTGGAAGGGACCATCGGGGAATACATATAATCCAAGAAGCCATCGCATTCATAGAGATGGACGGTCTTTTCTGGGCGGTAGGGAAGGATGGCAAGTTTATCGTCATAGCCTCTTTCCCGGAAGATTTCGGCGGCTTCTTCGACTTTGACGACGGTCCGTTTCAAAGGAAGGTCGGCGGCGATGATGGCATCGACTTCGTGGTTGATTTTGATAAGCATGGCCGTGTTGGCGGTCATGCCGGGAGTAAGGATATTAATGGAAATCGCGCGGGAGACGTTATAGGAAAACTTAATTTTGATGCCGGGATAGCAACGGGCAAAAGCCATGGCCACGACATAGCGAAGAGAGGCTTCGTAAACCTTCATGGCTTCGTTATCGGTGCTGTCCATGACCTCGATTTCACAAGGTCCTTGGATTTCGAAATTAAGATCCCGTAAGCGGTGGTTGACCCTAGCGGCGACCGCTTTCCTGTCTTTATCGTAAGGCGCGATTAGTTCGAGAATCCGGTGGGAGCCCTCGATTTCGGTTTCTTTGCCGTTGATTGAAATTTTATATCCCATATAGGTGCCTCCTTTTGGCGAGCCCGCTATTTTAATATGTAAGCGGTTACATTGCAAAAGGCAATTTAAATTTTTATCGACTATTTCTCATTTTTCGCCATATTTTCACCAAAAGGTCGGCTGCCCTAGTTTAAGCGGGCAAAAATTCTTTGGTGGCTAAGTCGATGGTAATCTCGTTTCCGTAGTCTTTTTGGGCGAACATATTCATCACGGAAACCTTCTCGCCTCGACTATTTAGGTAATGGACTTTTTCCTTGTTGGTAGTTAAATCGGCATCCACGTAGAAACCGACTTGGCTCTTAGCCCCGGTTAGGGCGGTGCTATCGGAGAAGGTGAAGCCGGGCTTAGAAACCATGAAGGAGGGGAAATTGAAATCGGTTAGGTAACCACCATATTTCTTATCTTTGTAGTCGGGATTGTAATGGAACTCGGCAAAGGGGGTGATAAGGCCGGGTTCGAAAATCATTAGTTGATGTTGGTGGCCACATAAATACATATCCACGTCCATTTGGTTTAGTAAGGTGGTCATCTCTTTCTTAACCTTTTCATGGTTTAGACGGCTATTGACGAAGGGGATGGGGATATGGGAAATGACGAGGTGGTAGGGGTAATGTTCATAATCATTCTTGGCGATTTCATTCTTTAAGAAGGCGATCTGCTCGTTATGGTAATCCTCGTAATGGGCGGTTCCATAATATTCCCACCAATCATCATCATGGTCCTCGCCTAAATCTAGGACCACGCCATAGATATCTTTGAAGTAGAAGGTGTAATAGAACTTCTCGTCTTTGGCGCCGACGAATTTATGGAGTTCCTGTCCATAACGTCCTTTGACGTCGTGATTACCTCTGGCATAGACGACGGGGATTTGCCCCTTGGTAATGGAGTAAGCGACCTCGTTATTAAATTGGGCGTCTTCAAAACTATCGACCACCGAGATTAGGTCGCCAGCCAAAACCAAGAAATCATAGTTTTCGACATAGCTTGCGGTTTTGGCGGCTTGGGAAAGATTCATGTGGACATCGGAGAAAGATAGATATTGGATCCCATCATCGGTATTCACGGGTTTGAAGCTTACCTTCTTGGAAACGTCGCGTCCTAAATACCCTCCAAAAGGTCCGGCATAGATGTTTTTCTGACTGTGGACGGTATATTCTTTGGCCGCGTCTAGTTCCGCCATTGGAACTTCGATTTTATGGACCTTATCGAAGGTTTTGGTCGTGCCGTTATAAACGTCATAATAGGTTTTGCCCCCGACTTCGACGTAGCCGGTAGCCTCGGTTGAAGTGGTGAAGACGATTTGGTATTTATCTTCGACGGCATAGACGACGGGGCTGCAGGTGATCCAGTTGACGGTTAG
>CAMOQM010000151.1 GCA_946622925.1 uncultured Caryophanales bacterium
AGGTCTTAACGTTATTAAGCGGATAGCCGATGGTAATACGCGGCGAAGTGACATAATCGAAGGTACAGGTGACGGTGGCTTCGGTTGGGCCATAGCCATTACCAACGATGGTTTCCATGCCCCTTGCCCGCATCTTCTCGATTAAGGAAGCGGGAATGGCCTCGGCCCCAAGGTCGATGTTATTAAGTTTGCGGAAGGCCACCATGACGTCTTCGATATCCAAAACGTTATTGACGTAGGATGGGGTGGTCGTGATGATGGTGACTCCGTTTTCCACCATTCGCTTGGCTAACATGACGGGGTTAAGGATTTCTTCTTCGCTAGCGAGTACATTGGTCATACCCTGGGCAAAGGGAACGAATTCCTCTTGGACGGATAAGTCAAAGCTTAGCGAGGCTAGCGAGGCCGTGACGTCGTTTTTATCAACGTATTCATGGACAACCGCGTTATGCTCGGACAAGGTTACGAAGTTATAAAGGCTATGACGTTCGATCATGACGCCTTTAGGTTTACCTGTCGATCCCGAGGTGAAGATACAATAGGCTAGATTATTACCCGCGGGCCTAATATGCGGATCTTTGTCACTAGAGGAAGCTAACAAATCTTCTAACAATAAGAACTTAGCACCCGGATAACTATCTTTCTTGGCTTCGTAAATATCACGGGTCGTTAAAACGGCTTTGGCTCCCGAATCCTCGATGATATAAGAGATACGGTCATCGGGATAAGCGGGATCGATAGGGACGAAAGCCCCACCGGATTTAAGGACACCTTCTCTAGCCACATAGGCGTTAGCGATCCTTCTGGTCAAGGTAACGACCTTATCATCTGGTTTAATGCCAAATTCAATTAAAGCATTGGCGACTTTATTCCCGCGCTTATCGAATTCTTCGTAAGTGAGGGTTTCATCGATGCCGACGATGGCTTTCTTGGAAGGATGATCCTTAACTTGCTTAGCGAAATAATCTAGATAATCCCCTTCTTCCAAAGGATCGGAAGTCTGGTTATAGACGTCCATTTCCTTCGCGGTCTTATCATCGATTAAGACGATGTCGGAGAGATTGCCTTCCTCACATAAAGCGGCGCACACCAAATCAAAGAGGCGGGCGAAATACTCCATGGTTTGTTGGAGATAGAGATTGGCCGGATATTCGAAATGGAGGTGATAGCCATCTTCTTTTAACAAACAATCCACCGAGAAGGCGGCTTTGGCTTCATCCCCGATTAAGGTTTCCATCTTCGCGGGCAAACCGCCGATTGAAGAAGGCAAGAATCCATCGCCTTGATAAGCAAACATAACGTCGGCTTTGACGTCGAAATCATGGCTTACATCAGCAAAGGAATAAAGGGTATTGAGCTGACTGTTCTTGATTTGATTATCGACTTCCTTTAAGAAAGCGGCTTTTTCTTTCTTAGGATCGATATTGACGTAGACCGGCAAAGTCTTGACTAACATCGTGACGGTCCGGGCGCTGCTAGCGTCATCCCTACCCGAATAAATGGAGGTGAATAAGGCGTCGTCATTGCCGTTCCACTTAGCTAGAGTATAGGCGAAAACCGCATTGAAGAAGCCATTTGGCCCAATGCCGAGTTTACTTAAGGTGGCCCCCACTTTATCCTTGTCGGTCTTTAGACAGAACTCATAGGTAAGGGGGTTGGCTTTATTCGATAAGCCATATTCTTTTCTTGGGACGCTTGGCGAATCGATGCCAGAAAGGAAGGAGGCATAGTATTCCTTTTGCTTCTTAAGTTCTTCTTCGGTCGAGGCTTTCTTTTCCTTTAAGGCGATGGCGAAGGCATTACGCTTCTCAGGTACGATTTCTTTGCCTAAATAAAGGCTATCGATATCTTCGATTAAGACGGCTAAAGAAGTTCCGTCGCTAGCGATATGGTGGGTATCTAGATATAAGGTGGCCCCACCTTCGTAAACGTAGATCCTCGCCCGGTAAAGCGGTCCTTTGAATAAATCGAAAGGTTCTAAGACGAAGGGAGAAGGCGGAACTTCATAACGGATTTCCACCTTAGCCTCTTCTTTACCTGGAACCATGGCGACTTCCGCCCCATCCATCTCCAGATGAGACTTTAATCCAGGGTGGTTATCGATGGCCCTAACGATAGAGGCGGCGAGCTTATCGACGTCGATGCCTTTATCAAGATGATAGATAAGCGGGATGTTATAGATGGTCGAATCCTTATGGGCCATCATCTCGACGAAGATGCCTTCTTGGGTCTTAGTTAACGGATACTTATCGAGTTCTTCTATGGCTTCTTCGACTTCGCCGCCAAGGGAAGCTAGTTCCTTAACGGTCGAATGTTCCCGTAGGTCTTTGATGGAGATATCTAGATTTAGCCTAGAAGAAAGTAAGGACATGAACCTAATCGAAGAGATGGAGGTTAAGCCCGCTTCAAAGAGGTCATTGGTGATACCTAATTCTCCACCTACGACTTCCTTAGCAATCTCTAAGATGCCTTTTTCCTTATCATTAGTCGGGGCCACGATTTCCACCGGGGCGCTAGAAAGGGTGGGAACCGGTAAGGCCCGCTTGTTGACTTTTTGGTTCTGGTTTAAGGGGATGGAATCTAGTTGCATCATGGCTTCGGGAACCATGTAATAAGGTTTTCTTTCGCCAACGAAGGCTTTGATGGCCTCTAAATCAAGGGGCTTATCCCCGACGACGTATCCGGCGATGAACATACCACCGCTTGGGGTGTTATAGGCGTTGACGGTGGCATCCTTTACCCCCGGAAAATCGCGCAATACACGCT
>CAMOQM010000152.1 GCA_946622925.1 uncultured Caryophanales bacterium
GTGGATGGGGCGATTATTTATTCTTAGATAATAAGCTTTGATAAGCCTTCTTTAGCTCTTCCCCTACTTTAGATAAATCACGATCCTCGGCAACTTTATAACCTTGCTCGAGGATTTTTTGATCTTCGCCTTCTTCGATTAGCCTCTTTAGATTAGCGATGAACCCTTGGTTATCCTTAGCCATATGGCAATTAATACCATCGCTAAGCCAAGGCTTATAAACCCCAATATCCCGGATTAATAAAGGACAATGGGTGGCTAGGGCCTCTAAGACGACGATTCCTTCGGTTTCTTCATAGGAAGGGAAGAACAAACAAACGGCTTCGTGATAGGCTCCCTTTATCAAATCCCCCTCGCAATAACCCGCCATGATGACGTTAGAAGGCTTGCGTTTTATGGCTTTTAATATCTTGGTCGAGGTCAAAATCCTTGCTAAGGCCCCAAACCAAATAAATTTGATATCAGGGAGGCTTCTAGCCACTTCGATAAAATCGATTAACCCTTTCCTTTCAAAAGGAAAACCTACCCCCATGACGAATTTCTCATCTTTCGCCAAACCGAACTTCTCTCTGAATTTGGCGATGGCTTCTTCATTACGCTTATAGGCATTTAATTCGATGCCATTAGAAATCGCGATGACGTTTTGGCAATATCCATAGCCTTTGATCAAATCCCGCGCATAAGGCGTTGGGGCGATGATCATATCCGCCCGGGAATACATATATTTAAGTTGCCTATCGAAGGTCGGCTCCATCACTTTCCATAGCCTAAAAGAATTACGGAAATCTTCATAAGTGGAATGGCCATGGACGATGACGGGAATACCCTTCTTCTTACAATGTTTCAAAACCCGGTGGGACTTACCAAAATAGGTATTGATATGGGCGATATCATATTCGGCGTTTTTATCGATGATGGGTTCAACGCCGGCTTGCTTGCAGGCGATAAGCTGATGCTTCATGGCCCGACCAATCCCCGAATGGGAGATGGTATCGGCGTTTTGGAAATAAATCAGGGTTTTCATCGTTATTAATCTTACTATCCTGGGGCGGATAAATAAAGAAAACCTCGGTTATCCCGAGGCTACTATCTTTGTGGTGCCCTCACCCTTAGTCGAAAAGAGGTCTGATCCTTACCATGGATCCGTTCTACCGCTGAACTATGAGGGCGGCAATGGTGCTTTCTTAGCCTCTACAGTCGGGCTAAGTGCGAAGGAATTATAGGCTTTGGAAATGCTAGTTGCAATAGGGAGTTTTCCTTCTCCCCTTATTCTAAAATAAGTTCCCCAAATAAATCGTAAACCATGGCGAAGGTAATCTTAACCTTAACGATTTCCCCGGGCTTAAGTTCCTTAGGCGAAGTGAAATAGATATTGCCATCGATATCATCGGGGGCGTTCCAATAGCTTCTTAAGGTATATTCGCCTTTCTTCTTCCCTTTTCCGGTGACGATACCTTCGAAAACTTTCCCGACTTGGCCTTTGTTCCGGCTATAGGAAATCGGACGTTGGATATCTAATAATTCCTTGGCCCTGGCCTTTTTGGTGGCCTCGCGGCATTGATGGGGCAATTTATCCCCCAAGGTCCCTTCTTCCCTGGAATATGGGAAGACCCCCATGTGGTCGAATTCGATCCGTTTTAAGAAAGCGATGGTCTTTTCTTGATCATCCCTAGTCTCACCTGGGAAACCGGCGATCAAAGTCGTTCTCAAAATGGCGTCGGGGCAAATCTTCCTTATTTTAAGGAAAAGCTCTTCCGTTTCCTTTTGGTCGGAATGCCGTCTCATGGCTTTAAGTTGCTTATCCGAGGCACATTGGACGGGGATATCGAAATAATGGGCGATGACTTTGCTAGAAGCGACTAATTCGATTAGTTCATCGCTAATCTCGCTAGGATAAAGGTAAAGTAATCTAATCGAATAGAAACCAACCTTCTCTAGTTCGCGTAACAAATCGCAGATATTGGGGCGTCCATCCTTGAAATCTTTACCATAAACCGTGGTGTCTTGGCTAATCAAGGAGACTTCCTTGATGCCTTGCTGCTTTAACCATTTGGCTTCTTTGATGATGTCTTCGAAAGGCCGGGAAACAAAACGTCCCCGGATAAAGGGAATCGCGCAGAAGGCGCAATAATTATCGCAACCTTCCGATATACGAAGATAGGCGGCGTAGTCCCCAGTAGAAACCACCCTACTTAAAGGATTCATTTTAGATATGCCTTTGACCCCGGTTAATTCCTCTAAGCGCGAAGAAAGCTCGGCGTAATCTCTAATTGGCACGATCAAATCGGCTTCGGGCATCTCACCCTTAAGCTCTTCGTAATATCTTTCGGCTAAGCAACCTACGACGATTAACTTGCCTTTATATTTAGCCATCTCAAAGATGGTATCGATACTTTCTTTCTTGGCGTCGCCGATGAATCCGCAGGTATTGACGATTATGAAATCGGCTTCCTCGGGATTAGCGACGATCCGAAATTCATCGCGAGGAAACATTGCCAAAATCATCTCGCTGTCGACGAGGTTTTTGGCGCAGCCTAAAGAGACTATGCCAACGCTTTTCATTTAAAACCTGCCTGTGGCGATGATTAGGTCACGTAACCAAGGAATCTTATCCTTGAAGGCCTTGAAATCATCCATTTTCCAAGTCCAGTTACGGTCATCGACGATGCCTGGGACATTGGTTCTAGCAAAACAATCTAGTTCAAGGATATCTTGCATGGAAAGGATCGCCATATTGGCAGG
>CAMOQM010000153.1 GCA_946622925.1 uncultured Caryophanales bacterium
CTTAGTGGGTCGTTATTCGGTCTATATTAACGGCATCACGGTGGGCTTATTCACCATTCTTTCGATCGCCGATGCGGGCTGGGGTTCGGTGGAAGGGGCCCACGCCTTTACCGCCACCTTGTTCTCGATCGTCTATATGATCATGACGATGCTTGTAGTGGATATCATCAATCAGCGGAATAAGAAGGTCAAAGTCGAAATCATATCCTCTAAGCAGGATATCGGTCAGATTATCATGGCCAATTTACCCCATGGCGCCACCATCGTAAAAGGCACCGGGGCCTTCACCGGAAACGAGAAATTCATCGTCACCGTAATCGTCTCGATGTATGAGGTCAAAAAGACCGTCTCCATCATCAAGGAATCCGATCCGACCGCCTTCGTGACGGTGGTTGAATTAAAACAGGTTTACGGGAACTTCTTCATCCCGCCGATTAAGTAAGCTAAGCCGTGGCTAAGCCACGGTTTTTGAATAAAAAACGGTTAGCGAACTAACCGGATTTTGCTTTGGCGGAGAAGCAGGGATTCGAACCCTGGCTGGTCTTGCGGCCACTAACGGTTTTCGAAACCGCCCCCTTCGGCCTCTTGGGTACTTCTCCAAGCGTGCCATATCATATCAAAGTTAGCGAAGTTTCACAAATAGAATCTACTTCCTTCTACCACAATGTGGTAAACTCGTGTCTAGTATGGACGGATTCATCGAGCATTGGAACACCTATTGGCCCTATTACGCCTTGATCCTGAGCTTATTCGTCCTTTTGCTTATCTTGACCATTTCCCTAATTATCACCAGGCGCAGCCATGATAAGTACCAAATCGTCCTCGATGAGCAATCTAACTCGGTCCGTATTTTCGTTATCGATTTGCCCCATGACCAAGTCCGTTTCTTTAACGTCATGACCCTGCGCGAGGTCTCGCAGTGCACCCTTGGTCAGTTCTATCAGCGTTTCCCCGTTTCTCAACAACAAAGGGTCATCAACTGGATCAACGCCATCAGCGATCCCGGAACCTCCTGTCCCGATTATTTGGAGACCGATATCCATGACCACCATGCCAAGAAGCAATATTTCTCTTTGCTCCAGTTAGAGCATGTAGATAGGGAAAGGGGCATCATCCATATCCAATCCTACCTTATGAAATATATGAATTCCTCAAGGGCGGGAGGAAGGTCGGGCTTATCAACCGTCAACGAATTAGAGAACGCGATTGCCGCCTCCAACCGGAAGAAGGGCTTCTCGGCTTGCTTTAGATTTATGTATAAGAAGATCACCGAGAAGGATAAGGACATCGAACCTTTGATCTTTGATCAAATGAAGAATGCGATTTTCCCTTTCGTGACCGGCCACCGTTATTTATTGCAATGCTCGGGCAATGACTTGCTTTTCACCGATCTTAGGATCGCCGAAAAGGCTAAGGCTTTATATCTAGTTAGGGCTGCCCTTAATTCGATTAATCGTTATTTGTCCTTGAACGGTTTGACTTCCGTAATCGACGTTAGAGTCGGTATCGTTGAGCATCGTGTAGCGGTGGAGAATAACGAAAAAGTCATTGATTTGGCCCAGAATACGGCCGCCATCGCCTATGATGAAAATGATGCCGTCTTATTCTTTGAAGCGGGTAGGCGCTCCAAATCCGCCCTTTCGGATTCGGCTTATCGGACCGAGGTCGAAAGGATCATCGAGGAAAAGAAAATCCATTACTATTTCCGTCCCATCTATTCCGTCGACCAAGCCGCCATCACCGGTTATTTCACCAAGGCCGTACCCTATGACGCCTATTTCGATTCGATGGAAGAACTTAAGGATTACGCGATTAGGACGGAAGACGATAAGGCCCTATTCTCAACCATCGTCAAAGACACGGTCCATCTCTTCTTATCGGGCAATCCCAATGAGAATAACAAACTTTTCTTCCCGGTTAGGATGTCGGAAAGAAGCCATTTGCTAACCACCTTTGGACGCCTATCTAAAGCTAGGACCGCCCACATGGTGTTCCTATTTAACGAAAATGACGTTTATTCCTCTTTGTCTTCGATGGACGCCGATAGCATCCTTGAATATATGAAGCTCATTAAAGTAAAAGGCTACGAGGTTGGCTTATTCATGAATAACCAAGAGCTTAAGCTTCCGCCTCGCCTATATGGGGCCTTTGATTATTTCGCCGTCTCCTTTGCCTTTGCCGGATCGGCCACCGACATGGATGCTCTAGTTAGAAGTCAGCTCCACGCCCTTGTCGAAAGGCTTCTTAAATATAAGAAACCCATCATCGCCACCGACGTCGAAGGTTGGGCTTCTATCGAGCTCATCGTTTCTTCGGGAATGCGTTTTGTTTCCTCGGAAACTTTCGCCCCTTATGACCTAATGATGAACCCGCCATCCCCGAAATCCTTAAAAAGGATTAAGGAAATTGATTAATTGAGTTATACTAATTCGCCTTTGGAGGAAATTTCATGGCCAACAATAACAAAAACGAGGCAATCACCTCGCGCGAAGTCGACTTCGCAAAATGGTATACCGATGTTTGCCGCAAGGCCGAACTTATGGACTATGGTTCGGTTAAGGGCTTCATCAATTATTTGCCTTATGGCTATGCCATCTGGGAAGAAATCCAGAATTATTTAAACCGCCGTTTCAAAGAGAAAGGGGCCCAAAACGTCTATTTGCCGATGGTCATCCCCTCTTCTTTATTTAATAAAGAGAAACAGCATATCGAGGGCTTTGCCCCCGAAGCCTT
>CAMOQM010000154.1 GCA_946622925.1 uncultured Caryophanales bacterium
GAAAAGGATGATTTCTTCACCACCGTGAATAAGGATTTCCTTTTTGAATCTTCTTCTCTTCCCGATGTCGGGCCCTTAGATAGCGCTTATGCGTCCAATCTAATCTCCCAAGCCAGAATCAGGGAATGGGCCAAATCCCAATTTGATACCAATTTAGACGCCGGGGCTTTCTATGAAACTTTCATCGATACAGCGACTAGAGAAGACGGGACCATTGGTGGTCTAGTTACCGACTTAAATACCCTTTTGGCAACAAATAGCATTTCGGAATTCATCTCCGCTTTATTGCAGCTTGCCAAAAATACCGGTTATTGCCCATTGTGGTCGTCTTTGACCTGCGATTCGGTCGACGTCATTAATACCGATAGCAATAAGCTTAGGAAGATTTCCGCCAGTTCATATGACTTAGATCCGGCCTCCTATACCCCTAGGGAAATCCGTGAGATGGCGGAAGGCAGAAGGCTATATAACGAATCCGTGGCAAGATTTACGCCTATTTTCCAAGAATGCTTAGGCGTATCCGCTTCCTCGGCCCAAGACTACGCGAAAGCCTACTCCAAATTCAAATACGACTATATCCTCAACCGTGAAGATAACTTCATGTATGAGACCCAGCCCCTAACCCCAAGCAAAGGAACCATTTATGGTGACCCGGCTAGTGGCATCAACCTTTATGCCTTTATCCAGGAACTAGGCTTTGCTAATCCTGAGAATTTCGTTTTCGCCAATCGGGCTGCGGCCACGGCCTTATTGGATTTATTCACCGACTCCCATTTAGACGAGTTAAAGGGTTTGGCTATCTGGCAAATGTTAGAACATTACATCCCGGCTTTGCCCAATAAAGAAGCAACCATGGAATGGGCTAACCCCAGTACCCATTACACCTTTGACGAGGAGACGCTTCGCTCCGACGCGGTTTTTGCCGATTATGTGCTGCCTTCTATCTCGGGAAGCTTAGCCGCCCATTATTATCAAACCGATGCCTTTGCCGAAGATGGCGAAAGGGTTTTTAACCTCGTTGATTCCATTAAGGAGAAATTCGCCACTAGGGTAAATAATGCTTCTTGGCCTACTAATGACGCTAAAGGGAAAGTTAAAACCAAACTCGATAACCTCATCACCTTTGTTTCTAGCGGACAGACGCTTACCACCCAATATGGATGGGTCTCCCCGGATTACTTATCCCTAGAAGAAGGGGGTACCGCCTATAAGAACCTTGCGATTTTGGAAAAGGCCAAATTGGTTTCCTATACCCAAAAGGCCGGGGAAAAGTGGAACAGTAACGACCGCGAAGAAGCCTTAACCGAGATAATGCTTGAATATGATCCCTTATTCGCCAATGCCTTCTATGTGCCTTGGACCAACGGGGTCGTCATTTCCTTAGGCTATATGGTGGCTTATCCACGGGCCGCCTTAATGAGTGACGAAGAATTCTTAGCTTCCTATGGTTGGGTGGTGGGACACGAAATCTCCCATGGCTTCGATTCGACCGGCATCAATTATGATGACCAAGGAAGGATGAGTAGCGGTGGCTGGTTAAGCCGGAGTGACGCTAGTAACTTCAACGCCTTGGCCTCTAATATCTCTAGCTTATATTCCCAATATGAAGTCATGCCTGGCCAAATGACTTCCGGCCCCATCGTCTTATCCGAGGCCATCGCCGATATCACCGGGCTTTCCATTGCCCTAGACATCGCTAAGGATAACAAGGACTTCGACTATAAGGCTTTCTTCCGCCATGGGGCCACTAACTTCGGATCCTACGCTTCGCAAGCCACCTATATGGCAAGTCTAGCCAGCGACGAACATCCTTTCGCTAGGGCTAGGGTCAATCCCGCTTTCTCGGTCATGGACGAATTCGTGACCGCCTTCGACCTTAAAGAAGGGGATGGAATGTACCTGCCAAGCGAGGCCAGGGTTAAGATTTGGTAAGGATAAAAATAGAGGCATCCACCGAATTACGATGAATGCCTTTTTTCTTTCGTTTATAGCCAATTTGCGAGGATTTTGGCGATTTCTGCGTAGATTTTAACTTCGTTTTGATAGTCGTGGTTATCCGGCCTATCGATATCTAGGACCCCGATAATCTTACCTTGCTTAATTATGGGTACGCATATCTCCGATTTGGCTATGGGGTCGCAACAAATGTAGCCGGGATATTTGCTTACGTCGGGGCAATGGATGGCTTGGCCCTGGCTAAAGCAATTGCCGACCATCCCCTTATCGAAGGCGATCGCTTCGCAGGCGGGGCTACCTTGGAACGGCCCAAGGACAAGCCGGTCTTTCTCTAGGAGGTAAACGCCAACCCAGCTCTTATTCGGGAGGTTGGCTTTGACTTGCGATAAGGCGTTGCCTAGATGACCGAGGTTCAAACCTTGGTCACCATCAAGCAAACCTTGCAATGGAAGTAAGATAGATTCATCTAGTTCGATATCCATGCCCTAAAGGATAACCATTAAACATGGTTTTGAAAATCTTTTCCCATTTTGGCCTTGGAATTCCGTATAAGAAAGTAGGGGAGACCCTGGCCTTGGCTGAATGCCCCAAGGCCGACGGAAGGAGGAGCCTCAAGGCTGATGTTGTAAAACTTTACGATTTGGGTATAATACCCATGCCCTTGTGAAGGAAGGGCACACACTCTTATGGTCGCATGGGGCCACCCAAGGCGATCCTAAGTCCGAAATTAGGAGGTGTAA
>CAMOQM010000155.1 GCA_946622925.1 uncultured Caryophanales bacterium
GCTTTTTCCTCCAAGCAAGCAGATTTCGATAGCCCGTAAGACCCTTTGCCTGTTGTTCGGGTGGATCTTTTCGGCGGAGAGGGGATCAAGCTTAGCCAAAGTCAGATGCAAATCCTCGTTGGAGAAATTATCGAATTGGCTAAGGTCAAGCCGCTCCTCTTGTTCCTTGAAACGGTAATCGTATAAGGCGGCTCGGATATATAGCCCAGTCCCACCAGCAATGATGACGCTTTGTTTCCTAGCGGCGAATTCGGCCAAGATAGCCCGCAGATCTTTTTGATATTCCGCGACGTTATAGCCTTCATTAAGAGGAATAAAGGAAAACAGAAAATGAGGAACTTCCATTTGCTCCTCATCGCTAGGTTTGGCGGTGGCGATATTTAAATCTTTATAGACTTGGAAGGCGTCGGCGTTAACGATGACGGCATTTAGCTTTTTGGCTAAGGAAATCGCCATCTTGGACTTACCGCTTCCCGTAGGTCCAGTCAAAACCAAAATCACTTAAGACGCGCCTCCACTTCCTTTAACAAAGGCTCTAAATCATCTTGGGCGGCCAAAAGGTTATTCACTAATGGATGGCCATCATAAGATTGCTTAGCCTTGAGATATTCGGCCTTGGCTTTTTCATAATTATCGGTATCGTTTTTCGCGGAAAAATCCATCATTTCCTTTTGTTTTGCGGAGATTTTTGCATTAATTTCCTTTAATGAAAGATCTTCATCGAAGGCCTTTTTGGCGGCAAAATAAGCTTTAACCACTTCTTCTTCGCCTAGGCATTTGGCGATGTCTTTGGCCATGTAGGACAAGGGATCGCCCACTAAGGTTCCAATTAAGGAATAGGTATGTGATTCATCGATTTTGACGTCCACGATATGCCCCTTTAAATAGGTTGGTGCCTTGAAGTGGACAAGCTTATTGGTCTCGGTATAACCCGATAATAAATCGGAATCCTTTTTGGATGGGCCATCCACCAAAACGGCATAGGTATGGCCGACCATGGCATTAGCCTTAGCGGAGACGCTTTCCTCAATGGTAGCGACTAATCTAACGAAACGTTCGTGCTTGGTTTTGGCATCGACGTCATCTTTCATTACCGCGGCCGGTGTCCCCTTGCGCGGGGAATATATAAAGGTAAAGGCGGAGAAATATCCAACCTTCCGGCAAACGTCTAACGTCTCCTCGAAATCGGCATCGGTTTCATCGGGGAAGCCGACGATGATGTCAGTTGAAATGGCACAATCGGGAATCTTGGCGCGGATCTTCGCCACCAAATCCAGATAGGCTTTCTTATCGTAGCGACGGCCCATTCTCCTAAGCACCTCATCCGAACCGGATTGGACGGGAAGATGGATGAAATGCATGATATTCGGATATTTGGCGATGGTATCGATCATCTTATCGTCGAAATCCCAAGGATGGCTGGTCATGAAACGAAGACGGGGGATTCCTAATTTCGCCACTTCTTCCAATATATCGGCAAAGCTGGTTCCGTCTTTGAAGTCCTTGCCATAGGAATTGACGTTTTGGCCTAATAAAGTGATTTCTTGGTAGCCGGCTTCCACCAGTTCCTTACATTCGGCGATGATGTCTTCTTTGGCCCGGCTTCTCTCTCTTCCCCGGGTATAGGGAACGATGCAATAGGTACAGAACTTATCGCAGCCATAGGTGATGTTAACGAACGCTTTATAAGGATCCAACCTAGAGGAAGGCAGGTTCTCAACGATATCCCCAGGATAGGAGATGACGTCGATGAGGTCTTTATTCTTCTCAAGGTGCTCATCTAGTAAATCTAGTAAGTTGGAAACGTTATGGGTCCCAAAGATCAAATTGACGTAAGGATAGGTGGCGACGATTTTTTCCGCGACCCCTTCTTCTTGCATCATGCAGCCGCATACGCACATGACGAAGCTCTTGTCTTTGGCGTGATTGGCTTTGTATTTTCCGATTTCCCCAAGGACCTTTTCCTCGGCGTTTTCCCTAACGGCGCAGGTATTGACGATTACTAAGTTGGCGGCCTTTTCGTCTTCGGTTCTCGTAAAACCGGCCTTTTCCAAGTAACCAGCCATGATTTCTTCGTCGCGGATATTGGCTTGGCAACCAAAGGTCTTGATTAGATATCTTCTCCCTTGGGCGAACTTAGCGACCCTAGTGGTAACCATTACCTCATCGATTTTAACGGTTGGCAAATCCACGCGGTTCCGCGCTTTGGCCATATCGGGTAGGGATTTAATTATTTTCTTGGCCATGGATTTCCTCCTTTTTCACGAATATGTTCAGGGTTTGGATTGATTTGGATAGATGGGTTAATTCGTCGATATCGATTAAAACGCAGTTTAATCTAGCATCATTATCATCGTCTAATTGAAGGTGGCCATTCCCGTAGACGAAGGTATTGATGGCGGATTCCGGGGTGAATCCCAATACGGATTCGGCCAGTCCGCAATAACCGACGTCGCTAATGAAGGCCGTGCCTTTTGGCAGTACCCTTCCATCGGCGGTTTGGACATGGGTATGGGTCCCCACCACCGCCGCGACTATCCCATCAAAATAATGGGCGAATAAGCCTTTCTCGGAAGTGGCTTCGCCATGATAATCGACGAAGAATATGGCATCGGGATGGGCTTCGATTATTTCTTCCATCTTAACGATAGGCGAAGATACTTCATCCTTTAAGAATACTTGGCCAAG
>CAMOQM010000156.1 GCA_946622925.1 uncultured Caryophanales bacterium
AAAGATAATGACCCTAGATTAAGAAATAACTCCACCATTACCCTATCTTCCAATCAGGTAGTCTATTTGGCGGAAGGGGCATTCGTAGAAGGGGCCTTTATTTCAAATAACACCACTGGGGTTAAGATATTGGGAAAGGGCTTCATCGATGGTTCGGTCTTTGAACGTGACGCTTCCAAAGGCAGCCGCTTCATTCCTTTTGATTTCACTGATTGCCACGATTTTGAATTAAATGATTTTGCCGTCCTTGATCCAGCGGGATGGTGCTTTAATCTCTATTTTTGCCATGACTTCTCGTTAAAGCGAGTAAAGATTATTTCTTCCCGCAGTAATGGCGATGGCATCTCGCTGCAAAGTTGCAAGAACGCTTTGGTGGATAGTTGCTTCGTCCGTAGTTACGATGACTCGATCGTAGTTAAAAACTATCCAAGATGGAATAACCGTTCCATCGAAGGAGAAACCGAGAATATCGAAGTCAGGAATTGCAAAATCTATAACGATTTGGCCCAATGTTTAGAGGTTGGTTATGAAACAGTCGGCACCAAGATGGAAGGTATCTATTTCCATGATATCGCCATCCTTGGGGCCTACCATAAAGCGGTTTTATCCATCCATAACGGCAACAACGCCAATATCAAAAACGTTAGATTCGAAGATATCGTCATTGAAAACCTCCAAACCGGATTGGGGGATGGCAATCCTTATCTTATAGATTTCTCCGTTGCTTATTCCCCCACTTGGTCAGACCAACATAAAGTTACCTCCTTAGGCTCGATCGATGGTGTCAAAGTCAAAAACGTTAACGTCTTAAGCGGTAAAACCGATACCAAAATCATTATCACGGGTTCGATGGAAACAAGATCCGCTTATCCCAAGATAGCCCACGAAATTAATAACGTAGAATTAGAAAACATCGTTATATTAGGCAAGAAAATTGATTCTACCTATCCTGGGTTTATCTTAGATTGCGCCCATAACATAAGCCTCGATGGCGTTAAGCTAGACTAAAAATGACCCTGCGGAGAAACAGGGTCATTTCCATATTGGAGGGGGAAATTAGTCTTGGATGGCATTGACGCCGACGTTGATTTCGCCCGCTTCGACTTTGCGTTGGAGCATGTCGGCTTTTTCGATTTATAGCTCGGCAGTCCGCTTTTTGCCTAAACCATACATTAGATAAGACCGAACATAACGGCCGGGATAATGGTGGCCATGTAATACATGACTTTAAGGGATTCTAAGGACTGGACGGCTCCCGGTTCGGTCTTATAATTAAGTCCAAGAAGGGCGCCGTTAACGGCGACGGCGGCAACGACTTGACCCGTCTTACGGAAGAACAGAAGGCGCTATAGGAAGCGCCTATGCCAAACTCTTCGCCAGTTTATCCCTAAAGAAAGGAGAATAAAGATATGAAATTCTTTTTGGATTCTGCCAAAGTCGATGAAATCGACAAAGCCTATCATTGCTATGGCATTGATGGGGTAACCACCAACCCGAAACACATCCAGAACTCGGGCAAACCTTTCCTTGTCGCCCTTGACGACATCGCCGCCTGGATTAAGAAAAACCACCTCGAAGGCATGGATAAATTCCCCGTCTCCGTCGAAATCAACCCCCACCTCGATAATGCCGATGACATGGTCGAGCAAGGCAAGAAGATCGCCGGAAGATGCCCTAACTTCGTCATCAAGATCCCCTGCACCTTAGAAGGCGTCAAAGCCGCCAAGAGATTAGAAGAAGCCGGTGTCCGCACTAACCTCACCCTCGTCTTCTCTTCCTCCCAAGCCATCCAAGCTGGTCGCCTTGGCACCAAATACGTTTCTCCCTTCGTCGGATGGAAAGAATCTAATGGCGAAGACGCTTTAGCCTATATGGAACAAATTTCCAACATCTATCACGAAAAAGGCTATAAGACCGAAATCATCGCCGCCGCTATCCGCACGGGCAAGCAAATCGCCGAGATGGCCGAAATAGGAGTCGATATCGTCACCGCTGGACTAGCCGTCTACGAAGATTCCTTCACCCATCCCTATACCACCTATGGCCTAGGCCGCTTCATAGATGCCTGGGACCACACCGAAGGCAACTAAGATAAAACCCGCATTTCTAGGCTTTTACCCAGTTTTTGCGGGTTTTTATTATCGTTTTTACGCCTTTTTTAGACGGCTGGATTCGGAACTTTGGCCTTGGTCTTAGCGTCTTTCATGGCCTTAACGACTTCCTTGCGGCTTTGCGACATGACCTCGGCTTCTTCCTCGGGTTCCTCAGGGATTTCAACGCCGTCAAGGATATCCTGGAGATGATATTCCTTCATCAAATAGGCCTTGGTTTGGAAGCCGATGACGACGGATAAAGCCGAATTGATAACGCCTTGGGCGGTCGAGCCAATCGCGGTAGAAACAACCGAGCCTAAGACGGGGATCTTCTCCATGGCCCCACCGATGGAATTAACGATTCCGATGGCTAGGTTGCTAGTTAGTGAGGAAGCCCCATAAGCAATAAGGGCATTGGTTAAGACCTGGCCATAGATCCTCATTAGGCGAGGCTCACTGGGCCTAAAGCCATAGAGATAAACAATCTT
>CAMOQM010000157.1 GCA_946622925.1 uncultured Caryophanales bacterium
GACTTACTTTGGTATAGGCAAGGAAAGGCCCATTGATTTCATCTTGAATTACCTTACTTATTACGGAGCCCAGTTCGTAATCGCCTTCTCCTTAATGTTCCTATAAGCAACCATCTTTACTTAAGTAAACCTTTCCTCGATAATTAAAAGTTATGAGACGGTATGAACTTTCCTTTCAGAAAAACATCCGCGATCTCGGGGGTTTAGAGACTTTCGATGGACGTAAGATAAAATACGGCCGGATATATCGTGGTGGAGCCCTAGGAAAGGTCAATAAGGAAGATATCAAAGTCGTCTATTCTTTTGGATTGACCGATATCATCGATTTCCGGGGCGTCGACGAGTTTTTGGCCCGTCCTGACTATAAGTTCCTCGGGGTTAATTACCATTCTTTTCCCGTAATCGAAGAAAAGGTCAGAGAAGATAATAAAGACGATGGCAATTTGCTTTGGTTCGTCGATAATGGGGTATCCGGATTTGAGCATCTCCGTCTTTCTTATCGCGAATTCGTGACCACGAAAAAAGCCATTCGCGCCTATCGCCATTTCTTTAGGATTCTCCTTGAAGAAGGTAGAAGCGTCTATTTCCATTGCTCCCAAGGAAAGGATAGGGCGGGTTTTGCCGCTTATTTAGTCGAGATAGCCTTAGGGGTACCCGTCGATACCGCTTTGGCGGATTATTTATCCACCAATATCGCGATGGAGAAGAAAATCGATGGTTTATTAGCCCAAGTCGAAGGCAAGGAATTTTGCTCCGAGCAATATAAACAAGATCTTCGCGACGTCTTCGCGGCCAAACTTGAATATATTAGTGAGTCGATAAACCTCATGAATGAGCTATATGGAAGTTCTATGAACTTCATCGAAAAGATCTTAGGGGTGGACGTGGAAAGACTAAGAACTCTTTATCTAGAATAAAGGAGACCATTATGATTGACCAATCCAAAGTCATCCAAGGCTTAATGCGTTGCCTTTCCTTAAGCGACGAAGAACTCTACGAATTGATCAGATTTGATATTGATAATGGCGTGACTTTCTTCGATTTGGCCGACATTTATGGAAATGGGGAAGCCGAAGCTAAAATCGGACGCGTCTTAGCCGCTCATCCAGAGCTTAGGGAAAGGATGTTTATCCAAACCAAGTGTTCCATTTGCCGTTCCATAGGTGGCAATTATTACGATTTAAGCGCCCAGCATATCGTCGAGGCCGTTGATGATAGCCTTAATCGTTTAGGACTAGGCCATATCGATGCTTTATTGCTCCATCGTCCCGATATATTTATGGATGCCAAAGAAGTCGCGAAAGCCTTCAATGAACTAAAAAACAAAGGCAAAGTCACTTATTTTGGGGTTTCTAATTTCCCCAAGGAAGCCATTAAGTATCTCCAAAGCGAATTAGAAGATAAGCTAGAATTCAACCAAGTCCAGCTCGGCTTAGGCCATCTTGATTTAATCGATGAGGTCTTTAATTTCAACATGGATAATGAAGAAGGCAAGTCGAAAGGCGATCAAACCTTCCTCTATATGAAAAGGAAAGGGATTAGGCTCCAAGCCTGGTCGCCTTTCATGTATGGATTCTTTAGGGGCAGCATTTTCGATGAATCGCTTTGCCCAGAACTTAATGCCAAACTTAATGAACTAGCCCAAAAATATAGAACCAGCAAATGCGCGCTCGCCAGTGCTTTTGTCTTAAAGCTTGGCGATAACGTATCCATCATCACCGGTTCGATGAATAAGGAGCACGTCAAGGAATGCCTCGATGGGACTAATCTCGATCTTTCTAAAGAAGATTGGTATGCCTTATATCGTTCTTCTGGGAAGATGGTTCCTTAATAGAAAGGAGAATAAAACCATGGAAAGAAAGTGGTGGCACGATAAAGTCGTTTACCAAATCTATCCCAAATCCTTTTATGACGCCAATAACGATGGAATCGGGGATATTCCCGGTATCATCGATAAACTCGATTACCTTCATGATTTAGGGGTGGATTTGCTTTGGCTAACGCCTTGTTTTGCTTCCCCAATGAAAGATAATGGCTATGATTGCTCGGATTATCGTTCCATCAATCCCTTATTTGGGAATATGGAAGATATGGAACGCTTAATTGCCGAGGCCAAAAAACGGGATATCGGGATAATGCTCGATATCGTGCCGAACCATACTTCCGATCAGCATGAATGGTTTAAGAAAGCTCTCGAAGGCAAAGATAGTCCTTACCGTGATTATTATATTTTCCGGGATGAACCTTTATTTAATATCGGCTCGGTATTTGGGGGCTCGGCTTGGGAATATGAGCCTAATAGCAAACAATACTATTTCCATCAATTCGCCATCGGCCAGCCTGATTTAAATACCCAAAACCCTAAAGTCCGGAAAGAACTTAGCGATATTTGTAACTTCTGGTTAGAAAAAGGGGTAAGAGGCTTTAGATTCGATGTAATCCATCTTATCGGCAAGGAAGTCGATAACAATATCCTTGGCTATGGGCCGCGTCTTCATGAGTTTGTTAAGGAACTTCACGATAATTCCTTTGGCAAATATGACGCGGTGACCGTTGGGGAGGCT
>CAMOQM010000158.1 GCA_946622925.1 uncultured Caryophanales bacterium
CGAAAGAGGAGGCGACATAACGGGCCAGCCTGACCCTTAAATTTTCTTCTAGGGTCGCCGAGAAAACCATGGTTTGCATCTTCTCAGGCAATAAGGAATACAAGGCGTCGATTTCATCGAAATAGCCTAAATCCATCAGCATATCGGCTTCATCTAGGACCAATGTCCTAACCCCATGAAGATCAAGCTCATATTGCTCCGAAAGCATTTGTTTTAAGCGTCCGGGCGTTCCAATGACCAGATGGGGGCTTTGGCTCAATCCTTGCTGGTTTTGGCTGGTCTCGGATTCGCTAGAGAATAGTCTAACTTTGAATTTAGGAAGATATTTGCCTAACGCCGAAGCGAATTCATAGACCTGCCTAGCTAATTCGCGGCTAGGGCAAATGACGATGGCTTGGAGTTTTGGCAAATTGAAATCGATGCGTTCTAATATCGGAGCCAAATAAGCATGGGTTTTGCCACTTCCCGTCTCGGATTGGCAAAGTAAGCTCCTTCCTTCTAAGGCGGGAGGGATGATCCTAGACTGGACCGGGGAAGCCTCGATATAACCGTTCTTAGCAAGGGCGGAGACGATTTCTTTAGATAATGCAAACGCGGAGAATTTAGCCATAGCGCCGCCATTATAGCCGAACTTTGTTCCTTTTTGCCACAAAAGATGGGAAAATCATGCCGATATGGAAATACTCGTACTGCAACCTCATGGTTATTGTCCCGGCGTGAAACGGGCTTTAGAACTCGCTAGCAAGGCCCTAAAAGAAGATTCTAGGCCTTTAACGATGCTAGGTGGCCTAGTCCATAACGAAACCGTTTTAAAGGATTTGGTGGAGGAAGGATTACGTCTTTCGGAAGATAATGTCGTCGATACCATCCTCTCCGCCAAAAAAGGGGATAGGTTCCTCTTTTCGGCCCATGGCCATCCTCTTGCCTACGAAGAACTTTGTGATTTAAAGGAAGCCACCTACTACGATGGGACTTGCCCCTTCGTTCAGGAAAACCTCGAGGCGGGATTAAATTATGAAGGCGCCATCCTCTATCTAGGTATAGAGGGTCATGATGAAGCCACCGCCTTTTTGGCTAATGTCCCCCACTCGGTCTTCTATGACGTCAAAAGCGGCAAATGGAACGCGATTAAGTTAAAAGGGATGAACCAACAAGTTGGAATTATCTGTCAAACCACTTTGGGCAACGATGAGATCGCCAAGGCCCTAGAAGAAATCAAACAATATTTTCCCGATGCAACATTACTAAAAGGCAATTGCCCACCTTCCAAAGCCAGGCAAGAAGTCATCGCCAAGCTTAAAGACGTCGATGCTTTGATCATCATGGGCTCACAAAGCTCGGCCAATTCCAAACAATTGGTTAGGATCGGGGAATCCATTGGCATCGAAAGCCATCTTTGCCTCGATGTTAACGAAGTCGCCAAGCTGGATCTAAAGGGCAAAAAGAAAATCGCCCTAGGTTCGGGAGCTTCCGTACCCGAGGCGACTTTGCAAGATGCCCTTACTTACTTGCGGTCCCTTTAGCTTCGCTAGCCAAGGCCCGATATAAACGAAGGTAAGCCTCTTTCCTTTCCGGGGAGAGGTTTTTATTTAATTGTTCCCCTACTGCCTTGCGATTAATCTCGATCCAATCGAGGAAAACCTGACTTCTCTCCCTTCTGGCGATGGGGCCAAAATGGAGGTCATGGTAATTATAGGGCTTGTTCAAATCGCCCTTATCGAAGCGGATGATGGTGTAATAGATTTTGTTCTCATAAACCATCTTCTCGTCGCTGATGTGGTAGCCTAAGGCCGATATCTTTTCCCTAACCGCGACTAAGTCATGGTGAGGGTCGCAAATAATGGTCTTGATGTTATCAAGTTTATCGAGGTTCTTTTCCAATATCTGGCAGGTGAGCATGCCCCCTAAGCCACATAAGCAAAGGGTTTGGACCCCATCGTTAAGCTTATCGAGGCCATCGGATAAAGAAACGTCGATATGGGAGGATAGTCCCGAATCGTCGACGTTACCCTGCATCCTTAAAAACGGCCCCATCTTGTTTTCGATGGCTTGGGCATAGGAAATAATACCCCGTTGGATTAAGGAAATGGGGAGATAGGCATGGTCGGAGCCAACATCGGCTAGATAAGTACCTTCTGGCACCATCTTAGCGACGGCTTCAAGCCTAGCGGATAATTTGACTTTCCTTAGCGCCACTAGCGGCGGCCTCCTTTATCCCCATAGATGGAGTCACGATAATCGCCAAGGCGCTTGGCCCTGGTGGGATGGCGAAGCTTACGGATGGCCTTGGCTTCGATCTGACGGATACGTTCACGGGTAACCCCGAATTCACGTCCGACTTCTTCTAAGGTCCGAGGACGGTTATCGTCCAAGCCATAACGGAGACGTAAGACCCTTTCCTCACGGTCGGTAAGATCCTTCATGATCTCATAGAGCTCGTCCTTAAGCAGGGATTTGGTGGTATATTCACCCGGGGATTCGGCATCCTTATCTTCGATAAAG